>CAZLJB010000130.1:0-7890 GCA_964559195.1 uncultured Anaerolinea sp.
ATAGCTTCAGGTGACTGGAGTTCAGACGTGTGCTCTTCCGATCTCCGCCCTGGCTTACCAACTGTTGGATCAAAACCCTGCTGAAGTCATCCAGGTGGTCTTTATTTATCCATGATGAATTTCCATTATGCGTATAATGATAATTGTGATTCTGCGCGCGGGGTCGTGATCGCGATTGATGTGCTTCGGGCGTTTACCAGCGCCGCTTATGCTTTTGAATCTGGTGCGCAAAGTATCAGTCTGGTCAGCAGTGTGGATGAAGCGCTGCATTTGAAAAACATCCATCCAGGCTGGCTGACCATGGGTGAGGTGGGTAGGCTGCCGCCCACGGGTTTCGACCTTGGCAATTCGCCCACCCAGATCCGCGCCTGCGATCTAGCTGGAAGGCACCTGGTGCAGCGCACTGGCGCCGGCACCCAGGGAGTGGTACGCAGTATCCGGGCTGAACTCCTGCTGGCTGCCAGTTTCGTGGTTGCCAGCGCCACAGTTCAATATGTTCGCATGAGTTTGCTCCAGGACATAACGTTTTTGACCACCGGCGGCGAAAAAAATGAAGAAGATCTGGCCTGTGCTGCCTATTTAGAAGCACTTTTTCAGGATCGCAGCCCTGATCCGGAGTCCTATATCCGCCGGGTTTACGCAGCCGAGGATGCTGCCTGTCATCTCGATCCCACCCGCCCGGAATTCCCCATCTCCGATCTAGGCTACTGTACGGATATCGATCGTTTCAGATTTGCAATGCCGGTTTCACGGGAAGATGGGCGCCTGGTACTGCGTCCAGTTGAACCAGCGCTGCAGGTGTAGTTACCATTCCGGTTTTATTGTTTGTCCACGAGGAGCAATTATGTATACCCTGGCTGTTCGAAGAGATTTCATTGCCCGTCATTACCTGATTGGTGGTGATTGGGGGCCTGAAAATAATCCAAATTCGCACCATTACCTGTTGGAATTGCGCCTGTCAGGGGAGAGCCTGGACGAACATGGTTACCTGGTGGATATCCTTGAGGTTGAGAAGAACTTGGCCGAGATAATTGGGCATTATAGCGAACAGATGCTCAATGACCTGCCCGAATTCTCCGGTCTCAACCCATCGATTGAGCATTTTTCTCGCATTCTGTGCAGCGCCTTCAACGAGCGCATAAAAGCCGCCAATATCAATAAAGTCAGCGTGGTGCTGTGGGAGAACGAACAGGCCTGGGTGTCCTTTAAGATTAAGAGATAATCATGAAGATTGGTCTGCTGATTTATGGCTCGCTTGATACACTCAGCGGCGGGTACCTGTACGACCGTAAGCTGGTGGAATATCTGCGCGCCTGCGGCGAGAGTGTTGAGATCATCTCGCTGCCCTGGCGGAACTATGCCGCCCATCTCGGTGATAATCTTTCCTTCCGTCTGCCGCCCGGTCTGGATGTGCTGATCCAGGATGAACTAAACCACCCATCGCTTTTGTTTGCCAATACTTTCCGACATCCCTATCCAATCGTTAGCCTGGTGCATCATTTGCGCTGCTCAGAACAGCACCCTGGCTGGCTGCGCGCTTTTTATAGGGGGATTGAAGAGCGCTATTTGCGTTCAGCGGATGGCTTTATCTTTAATTCAAAAACCACGCGCGGGGTGGTCACTGATTTGGTTGGCGAGCGTGTTCCAGAATTGATTGCCTATCCTCCGACTGACCGATTCGGAATGGCACTGCCCGCCGGGCAGGTAAGCGCTAGAGCGCATCAATCAGGCCCACTCAGGTTAGTCTTTTTGGGAAATGTTATCCCGCGCAAAGGGCTGCCGACTGTTTTGAAAGCCATCCAGCGCCAGCCAGACATTTTTCGCCTGGATGTGATCGGCTCCTTGACCGCGGACCCGCTGCATGCCAGACAGGTGCAGCAGCTCGTGGAAGAACTTGGCTTGCAGGCCAGTGTGGTTTTTCATGGAGCCCTGGATAACCAGTTGTTGGTAGATAAACTGCAACAGGCCCAGGTTTTAGTAGTGCCATCTTCTTACGAAGGTTTTGGAATGGTTTACCTGGAAGGCATGGCTTTTGGGCTGCCAGCCATCGGCAGCACGATGGGGGCGGCGGGCGAAATCATCGCGGAAGGCGAAACCGGTTATTTGGTGGAGCCTGGCGATTCTGCGAGTCTGGCTGATCGCCTGCAGGTTCTGGCTCGCGAACGGGAGCTGCTTGAGCGTATCTCGCTTCAGGATCTGGAGCGCTACCGCAAACAGCCCACCTGGCAACAAGCCGCTGAAAGCATCCGGCTATTCCTGTATCAAATGGCTGGGAAATAAGCCCGGTTTCTAGCGCTTCAATTTTTCGCGCAGGGCTTTTCTAATCTTTTCCCAGGCAGCCTGGGCCAGGCTGGCCTGGCTGGTGACCAGAGGGTGACGGCTGTAACGTGCCTCAATAAACGCTTCGGTCAGTGCCTCGATATCTGGCTCCACCCCTGGCAGGGCGGTTTCCAGTCTGGATGCGTATTCAAACGGAGTTTGGGAGGCCTGTCGTGGCAGGCCTTGTTCCTTGCCACGCCGCAGCAGGGCCTGATAGTAAAATGTCACTTTCTGGCGTGGGTCGAGTCGCCCCAGGTTAATGAAACCTGCCAGGGTAAGGGGCTTTGTTGGTTCAAAGCGCTGCCGAAGCCGCACGCGACTGGCTTCAACCAGCCTGCTAAAGCCGCTGGTTGTTCCCTTCCAGCAGGCCTTCACCCATTTCATAAATTTCGCCAGCTGGCTGGCACCTGGTAATTTGCGCAATGCCTGGAAGATTTCCCGGTGCTGACGCAGATATTGGACGATTGAAAAAGCCAGGATGGCACCCAGTATCAGCCAAAAGACGGCTGCCTTGGCAAGCTCCAGCCAGGCGGGTGGAACCGGGGCAATTGGCAGATTGGCCGGGGTTGCGCTTGGGGTGGGCAGCGGCGGGGGAGTTTGTGGTGGAATTGATTTATTACCAAGCAGTAATAAAGGCAGGCTGAGCAGGAAGAGCAGCATGCTGAGCAAAACCTGTCCGATCATAAAGAACATCCCGGTTAGCCACCCAATCAGGCTTCCCAGCCAGCCCAAAATGCCCAGGCTGTAACTGGTTGGCAAAAGCGCGATTGAACCAGCCAATATTCCAAAAAAGAACAGGCTGGCGATCAGCCAGCGTCTTGCCAGATCCGGGCTGACTGGAATGTTCAGCAGGCTCCAGCGTGTCTGTAATTCCATCAGCTGGCTCAGACCGAACAGTGCCAGCCCACACAAAAAATACAACAGGCTGCTGGCACCGCCGCCCGCCAAAGCTGGAAGCTGGATGAAGAGGGCGCTATCTGAATGAGTAGAAAGGCTGCGCAGGTCAACACGCATCAGGGCGGTCAGAACAACCAGTAAGACGCCCAGGTTGACGATCTGGTTGAGCAGGCGCTCTCGGGCCGGTTGTGTATCTGCCATTGCAGCGGGAGCCTCCTGTAGAATCAGGGCTTGTTTTAGACCCAGGCCATTTATGGTTTCAGCAAAGCTGCCAGCCACAAACCAGCAAACAATTACCAGGCCCAATCCAAAAAGAAAATCAGGACTCAAAAAACTGCCCGGAAAGCCTGTTCTCCAGTTGCTGATTTCGGTCATGAAGGCTCCAGCGCCATGTGAAAGCCCAACAACAACCTTGGCCAGACTTCCAATCACCACCCATTCAGCCGCCAGGTTTAACATCCAGGCTTTTGAAAAAAGGGTCAGTTTTTGGGTGGCATGGTAAGTGTATAGGCGTTCAAAAACGCAAAATGCAACCAGGAACGGCAGGTAGATTGGCTGCCAGTCTGGCAGGAATTGATCGACCAAACTCAGTACCGTCACGGCAGCGCACGTCAACATACCTGTCACCAGTGTACAACTGGCCAGCCAGAAGATATTTTCGATAGATGCGGATCGCGAGGATAGATCAGACATAGGAATTTATCTGCGCCAAAGCTCCAGTTCGTGTTCATTGGCCATACAAACCAGCGGGATGCCATAATGGGCGGCGCGCAGGTTCATTTCCGGGTTGTAACCCGCCTGTCCCGCCAGCATCAGGAGTGGGTCCTGACCGCTGCGGCGGGCTTGATAAAGCTCATCCAGTAATTCCGGGTTGGCCTGCCCGGTGATGACGATCAGGCTGGTGCCCCAGGGCAGGTGATGGCGCTGCTGGCGGATTATTTCTGCCAGTTCAGATGTTTCCAAAAGCTCTGCACGCGCCAACACCTCCAGCAGGCGCATCAGGTGTGCCTGGCCTTTATTGGGCAGTATGGCATGCGGCCGGCTCGCTTCACCCAGCGGATCCTTGCCATTGACCAGCAATCCCAGCGACTGGTGTTTAGCAGTAACCCAGGCCGCCAAGGAGGCCGTGATTACGATTGCCAGCTCGCTGGAATCAATCCGGCTGCGTGGTTGGTAACCCGCGTTATTGAGATCGAGAAAGATGAAGGTTTCGAGCGCAATGGAGGGTTCAAAGAGTTTGACTTGCAATCGCCCGCTGCTGACGCTGGATTTCCAATCCACCCGGCGCAGGGAATCGCCGGGTGTGTATGCACGCTTGCTAAACACACGAGTCGGGTCTTCGAAAATGGGTTGCTGATGGCGCAAGGTTCCCTGGGGCGAATGGGTGGGGATCTTCACGGAAGTCAAGGGAATAATGCGCGGGTAAACGGTCAGGTATTGGGCTGGGATTTGGCGCTGCTGCGGTTCCTGCAGTCCCAGGATGTCTCCGGTTGAGATCAACAGCGGACCGATCGGGTAATATCCGCGCTTGCGCGCATCCAGGCTGTAGTCAAAGGTGCTCGAGGCACCTGGGCTGAGAGTGGTTACCCTGGTGTAGGATGGGTTGCTGCTCAATCCGACTGGCAGCTCATCCTGGATATTCAACCACAGCACTGGAAGCCAACCCTGGTTGTGAATTTGCAACCTGACCAGGATCTTTTCACCCAAAAAGGTGTGAGCATCCATTTTGCGCCCGGCTTCAATTTGGGCCAACGATCTGCGGCTCCACCAGGCCCCGGCCAGGATGGCACCCAGGCCAAGGTAGACCAGGGTCAGCGCAAAATCATCGCGCATGATGGCGGCGATGATGATCAGCAGGAGCAAAATAGGCAGGAAGCGCAGCATATATAATGGTGTGAGGTTAGCCTGGCAATCCGCCCAGGTTGAGAGGCGTGGCATCCAGTACGGCTTGCAGGATGGTGAATTCACTGCGCCCGCGCAGTTCGGCCTCGGGCTTCAAGATCAAGCGGTGGGCAAGTGTAACCGGCACCAGGTACTTGATATCGTCCGGAATAACGTGATCACGCCCGCGCACCGCTGCCAGGGCCTGGGCGGCTTTGAAGAGCGCCAGGCTGCCGCGCGGGCTGATACCCAGCGCCAGATCCGGATGATTGCGCGTAGCCGCGGATAGTGCAACGATGTATTCCTGCAGTGTTTCTTCCACATGTATATCCCAAACCAGTTTTTGAAGTCGGAGCAGGTCGAGCCCGTCAACCACTTTGCCCAGGTGTGAGATGGGGTGTTCGCGCCAGAGGTTGACCAGGATTTGGCGTTCTTCCTGCGGGCTGGGATAGCCAAGTGAGAGTCGTATCAGAAAGCGGTCCAATTGCGCTTCGGGTAAGGGAAAAGTGCCTTCATATTCCACCGGATTCTGGGTGGCCAACACCAGAAATGGTCTTGGCAGTTTGCGGGTCATGCCATCCACCGTAACCTGCTGCTCCTGCATGGCTTCCAGCAGCGCAGATTGGGTGCGCGGCGTGGCCCGGTTGATTTCATCGGCCAACAGGATGTTGACAAAAATGGGTCCGGGACGAAATTCAAATTCACTGTTCTTCTGGTTGAAAATGGAAACGCCGGTCACGTCGTTTGGCATGACGTCTGGTGTGCACTGAATCCGTTTGAAGCTAATTCCAAGGCTGGCAGCCACCGAGCGAGCCAGCATGGTTTTGCCCGAGCCGGGCACATCTTCCAACAGGATATGCCCTTCACATAACAAGGCCACCACCACCAGTTCGATGGCTGCCCGTTTACCGATGATGACCTTTTCAACATTCTCGATCAACTGGTTTGCAAAGTATTGAACATCTTCCATGCGCACACTCCTTTTCATGTTGCCATATTTAAGCTATGATATCACTGAAGGGATTGCCTGGGCTGATCCGACACAGGCACCCATTTTCCGGTCCGTTTTTGCGACAGGCGTTTCTTCATGATTACATCACTGCGATTACCAGGGAAACTCATGGATTATTCTTTTTCACATTATCTACTTGCCAAGCAATCGGTCGATGATCGCGCTCTCAACCGGTATGTTTACTCCAAACTGGTAGAAAGCCTGCCTTCTGAACCGCTGCGTATCATCGAAGTTGGAGCCGGGATTGGCACCATGCTGGCGCGCTTGCTGCGCTGGGGCTTGTTTGAAAAAGCTGAATATGTTCTGGTTGATGAAATGAGCGAGAATATTGAATATGCTGCCGGGTGGTTGGCGGGCTGGGCAGCGGAAAATGGATTGCAAGTGGATATACCAGGGCTGAACAAATTACACCTTTATGATGGGCGGCGCGAGATCCTGGTCAGCCTGGTATGCGCGGATGTCTTTGACTTTATTCACTCGCAGCCACCCAGCGCAGATCTGCTGATTGCGCATGCCTTCCTGGATTTATTAAACATGCCAGCTGGTTTGCGCGAATTGTTTAACTTGCTCAAGCCGGGAGGATTGGCCTGGTTGACCATCAATTTTGATGGCGTCACAACTTTTGAGCCTGGCCTCCAGCCAGAGCTGGACCGCGAAATTGAAAGACTCTATCACCAGAGTATGGATACCCGTCCAACTGGAGGTGACAGCCAGGCGGGACGCCACCTTTTTGGTCATTTGAGCAGCCTGGATGCACAGATTATGGCGGCGGGCGCTTCGGATTGGGTGGTGCATGCCCAGACCGGGCATTATCCGCAGGATGAAGCTTATTTTCTCAACTTTATCCTGTATTTTTTCGAACTTTCCCTGCAAGGACACCCCGGATTGGAAAGCGAAATTTTTAAGGCCTGGCTGGCAGGGCGCAGAGCCCAGCTGGAACGCGCTGAACTAGTCTATATTGCGCACCAGATGGATTTCCTGGTGAAACCAGCGGGTGCCTGATCCGTATACATAATATGGAGCGTGTCTATGATTTATTCTTCTCAAGTGAATGGTTTAGCGGTAAGAACCGGGGATATTATTTGTACGATGAATGGCAAGCCAAATATTTTGCCTGGCGAGTTCTGGCGTCTGGTTGGCCGGCTGGTGCCAGGTGATGTCGATCACATCGCCATTTATCTCGGGCCGGATGGACGTTTTGTGGAAGCTGGCGCACTGGGTGTGGTGACTTTTGAGGTACACGACGGGCTCTGGCATGCTGAACACACTATGCCGGAGCGCGGCATGCTGGTGGATACATTTTACGGGGTGGCCTACCCGCTGACGGAGATTGGTTTGACCCGCGACCAAGAAAGCGAGATCCGTTCTGGAGTGGCAGCCTATTGTCTGGATCATCTGGGTTGTTCTTACAACCTCAATTTTCTGGATCCCGACCGTGAGGATGCTTTTTACTGCAGCCAATTAGCCTATAAAGCCTACCTGCCCTGGGGTATCAACTTGAATACCGGTTTATCCATGGAGCAACTGCCAGGCACAAATAAAATTGTTTATCCGCAGGAGATTTGGGATTTTTGTAAGCACCGCCGGGACCCGCAAAGTGAGCAGTCCGCCTCGGCCTTGCTCCCCGAATCGGCGGGTTGAGTTTTGTTCTGTGCTGCCTGGGGGTGACAGCCCGGTGTGATGGATGGCGCAAGCCGCGACTACGGTATAAATCCATAGATGTACCCAGGGTGAACGCATCTTAGGTATAGACAAGTTTTGAGAAACCTGCAAGGACTTTC
>CAZLJB010000131.1:0-7844 GCA_964559195.1 uncultured Anaerolinea sp.
AAAGGTGTTGGCCATGCCACCACCGATGATCAGCTTGTCGCACTTGGAGAGCAGAGTTTCCACAACCATGATCTTGTCACTGATTTTCGCCCCGCCCAGGATGGCGATATAGGGATGCTCGGGGTTGCTGACTGCGCGCCCCAGGTATTCCAGTTCCTGTTCCATCAGGAAGCCGGAGACAGCCGGCAGGAAGCGCGCGATGCCCTCGGTGGATGAATGTGCGCGATGAGCCGAACCAAACGCGTCGTTAACGTACACATTCCCCAGGGCAGCCATTTGCTTGGCCAGCTCCAGATCATTTTTCTCTTCACCCGGGTAAAAACGGGTGTTTTCTAACATCATCACCTCACCGGGCTTGAGCGCGGCGGCCATTTTTTCAACTTGCGGGCCAACGCAATCCGGCGCCATGACCACTGGTTTGCCCAGCAGGCCAGCCAGCACTTCCGCGGCAGCCTTCAGGCTGAACTCGGCATCCGGGCCACCCTTGGGGCGGCCCAGGTGACTCATCAAGACCAGGGAGGCACCCTGCTCGAGTACATACTTAATGGTTGGCAATGCCGCCCTGATGCGCTTGTCATCGGTTACAACGCCCTTGTCCATCGGAACGTTAAAATCGACGCGCATGATGACACGCTTGCCTTTTAGATCAATATCCTTGACAGTTTTCTTATCCATAATTTCCTCATTAAACTGGGAAACGGGTTGGTGTGAGAACGGACGGATTGGACTTTTCCAAGCCATCCTTCCGACACTTCGCCAATTTCCCCAACCACCTGCCTGCCGTTTAGAGGCTCTTCGCCATCAGTGCCGCCAGATCAGCGGTGCGGCAGGAATAGCCCCATTCGTTATCGTACCAGGTCACAACCTTGATAAAGTTGCTCTTCTCTTTGCCCAGAACCGAAGTGAAAGGCAAATCAACGGATGAAGAGTGCTCGTCACCCTTGAAGTCAATCGAGACCAGCGGTTCATCAATCGCCGCCAGGATGCCCTTGAAGCGCGGCAATTTGGCAGCGTCGCGGAAGGCCTGGCGCAGTTCTTCAGTGCTGGTCTCAAATTCGAGTTCGGCAGTGAAATCGACAACCGAAACGGTGGGGGTCGGAACGCGCAAGGCGTAACCATCAAACTTGCCCTTCAACTCGGGAATGACCAGGGAAATAGCCTTGGCGGCACCGGTGGTGGTGGGAATGATACTCACACCGGCAGCGCGGGCGCGGCGCAGATCTGAATGTGGCAGATCCAGGATCTTTTGATCGTTGGTATAGGAATGGATAGTGGTCATAAAGGCGCGCTTGATCTTCCACTTGTCGTGCACAACCTTGGCGGCTGGCGCCAGGCAGTTGGTGGTGCAGGATGCGTTCGAAACGACATGGTGGATTTTCGGGTCATATTTTTCTTCGTTGACACCCAGCACGATGGTCAGGTCTTCGCCTTCAGCCGGGGCTGAAATGATGACCTTCTTTGCGCCGCCCTTGGTGATATGGTTCTCAGCACCCTTGACGACCTTACCCTTCTTGTTGACGCCATCAGATTTAACGGTAAAGATACCAGTCGATTCAATCACGATATCGATGCCCAGGCTGCCCCAGGGGATATTGGCCGGGTCAGTTTCCTTGAAGACCTTGACCGTCTTGCCATCAATCACCAGCGCGTCGCCGGCAATTTCCACAGTGCCATCAAAACGGCCGTAATTCGAATCGTATTTGAGCAGATGTGCCATTGTGGGAACATCACCAATATCGTTAAACGCTACAACTTCGAGTTCTTCAGGATACCGATCGCGGATTGCCTTGAGAACCTGACGACCAATGCGGCCGAAACCGTTAATACCAACTTTTATTGTCATTGTAAACCTCCTCAGGTTTTGATTGTGAATTTTTACACAATTAGATATTTTACCACAACATTCCAGATTTTGCTAACAATATTACTTAAATTTCAGCAAAACAGGATGTCTAAAGTAATTTTATCATCTTATGGAAAGCTGAGTTTAATATATTTATTGGAAGCATATCAAATTTTCGCCCTGCATGCTGGTCAATTCCATACTACACCGCTCAAATAAGCGGCGCGCCCACACCCATCAAAAGCCCGGAGGCGGCTCCGTTAACGGACCGGTGCGCTCATACAAAATATCCACCAGCACCTTGGCAAGCTTGACAGAATCATGCCGCCAGGGATGCTCTCGATCCATCAGATCACTGCCATAAATGGGATACTTCATTGCATTTTCATCGATACTGACCCAATCCACCCCGTTGGGCAGGCTGCCATCAACCTGGTTATTACAGACGATCACATCAAACAACCCGGCACCAATATGCTCTTCTAACGCAAATATATGATCACTGACCCCATAGGAACCGGTTTCGCCAGGTTGGGTGGCAATGTTGACCACATATATTTTTAGCGCCCGGCTGGAGCGCAGGGCCGCCAGCAGATCAGGCACAAGCAGGTTAGGAAGGATACTGGTATACAGACTGCCCGGCCCAATCACCACCAGGTCAGCCGCCAGGATGGCCTGTATGGTCGGCGGGAAAGCCGGCGGGTTGTTCGGTTCCAGGTAAACACGCCGAACGCGACCAGGCATTTTTGGAATTTTGCTTTCGCCTTTCACGCGAACATGGTTCTCGAGGTTGGGAACCTGAACATCGGCCACCAGCTTGATATCATGCAGGGTGGCAGGCAGCACCCGTCCATGCACTGAAAGCACCCGGCCTGATTCGGCGATGGCTTCTTCAAAACTACCGGTCACATCCACCAGTGCCGAAATAAACAGGTTGCCAAAGGAGTGCCCACCCAGACCAGAATCGTCGTTAAAACGGTACTGAAACAATTGGGCCAGCAGGGCTTCATCATTGGAGAGCGCAGCCAGGCAGTTGCGGATATCCCCTGGCGGCAGGATGCCCAGGCTCTGGCGCAAACGGCCGGACGAGCCACCATCATCGGCCACAGTCACAATGGCAGTCAGGTTATACGTAAATTCCTTCAGCCCGCGCAGCAGGGTGGCCATACCATGCCCGCCACCCATCACCACAATTCGAGATCCACGCTCGCGCCGGCGAAAGTCAGCAATTTGGTCAACGAGCCGGCGATCTTTACGCAGGAATGGATTAAGCAAGGCATGGTTGAGACCCCACAGCCCCCACGCCACCAGCCCCAGCCCCAGGCTGATGAAAATTACCACCCGAACCGGGCGTGGAAAAAAACGCAGGCTGGCAACATCCAACACCGGCAGCAGTTCCTGTCCGGGTGTTGTACGATAGATATCCAGCAAGTAATAGGCCACGCCTACACCAAGCAAGGTAATCCCAGCCAGAAGCAGCCCAAACCAGCGCTTTACACCCAGGCCCGGCACCAGCCAGCGCAGCACCCCTTGTAATTCGCTTTTAAATTCATTAAACCAGCTTCTAGGTCGCTTCACAAATGCATAATAGCAGTCTTCAAAGCATACGTCAACGCTGAAAGTCCACTCAAATAGTGCGTTTCGTCACATTTTCAGCTTTGGGCTTTGAGATATAATTGAAAGTATGTCTATCATTATTGCAGTTGACATTGGCGGGACGCAAATCCGCGCGGCAGCCTACCGGCGAGGCAGCTTGGAACCGATTGCCATGCAGCGCACGCCCACCCAGGGTGAGGGCGCAGCCTTTGACCGCATGTGCGCCCTGATCCAATCTATCTGGCCCGAGCACGAAGTCGTTGAAAAAATCGTGGTGGCTTCACCAGGCCCGCTGGACCCCGAAACTGGCGTGATCTTCTCCGCGCCCAACATCCCTGGCTGGGACAATTTTCCACTTGGCCCGGAACTGGAAAAACGCTTTGGAGTCCCTTCTAAAATCGGGAATGATGCCAACCTGGCAGCCCTGGGCGAATGGCGCTTTGGCGCCGGGCAGGGCCATCATCACGTTCTCTACCTGACCATCAGCACCGGTATTGGGGGTGGCGTCATTGAAGCTGGCCGGGTTTTACTTGGCGCGCGCGGGCTGGCAGCCGAAATGGGTCACATCACCATCCTGCCGGGCGGCCCGCTTTGCAGTTGCGGGCAGCGCGGTCATCTAGAAGCCCTCGCGGCTGGTCCGGCGATTGCTTTGTATGTCAGGGAACAGATCGAGGCCGGAGTCGCATCCAGCCTCAAAGATCAGGCCATCCTGACTGCCCGCGAAATATCCGCAGCCGCCGAACAGGGCGATGCGCTCGCCATCCATGCACTGGCGCGGGCAGGAGATTACATTGGGCAAGCCCTGGCAATCTTTGTACACCTGTTCAATCCTTCCGTGGTGATCTTCGGCGGTGGGGTCTCTTTCAGCGGAAAATTCCTGCTCGAACCAGTCAAAGCCTCCTTGCAAAAACATGTCATGGATGTCTCCTATTTGCATGAATTAACCATTGTGAATGCTGGCCTGGGCGATAACGCCGGGTTAATGGGCGCCCTGGCCCTGGGTTTATTACCCGATAACTGACGATGCGCCTGCCTCCCCCAGGCGGTAATTCCATTTTTTGGGGAGTCATCATTGAATGCGATTTTTATGGAACCAGCTACGGCATAAAAATCGCGTCCCGGCTTCGTACCCCATTCATTAAACAATTCCAATCACAGCCAACGCTGGCGTTGCAAATTCTCTTTTATTTTTCAATTTTTCTAGCACACAAGGAGCTTCCCATGGAACCAATGAAATTACCTGGCCCCAAGGCCCGCGCACTCGTCAAGCGTGATTCTTCCGTTATTTCCCCTTCCTACCCTCGTGATTATCCCTTTGCGATGGATTACGGAAAGGGCTCATGGGTCTGGGATGTGGATGGTAATAAATTCCTGGATTTCATGGCTGGCATTGCCGTCAATTCCACGGGTCACGCCCATCCCGAAGTGGTCAGGGTCATCCAGGAACAGGCCGAAAAATTCCTGCACATTTCGTCAGATTTTTACCATGTCAAAATGATCGAACTGGCCGAGAAACTGGATGAAATTGCCCCCATGGCTGAAGCCTCCGTCTCCTTTCTGACCAATTCTGGGACAGAAGCCGTCGAAACCGCGCTTAAACTGGCGCGTTATCACACCGGGCGCACCAACTTCATCGGCTTCACCGGCGCGTTTCATGGGCGCACCATGGGTGCCGTGACCATGACCGCCAGCAAGGCCATGTACCACAGCGGTTTTTACCCTTTGATGAATGGCGTGGTGCATGCGCCGTTTCCCAACCCATACCGCCCGATCCTGGAACGTAAAGCCGGTGAAGATTACGGCGAAACCGTGGTGCGTTACATCGATGAGCAAATCTTCAAACAGATTGTGCCCGCTGATGAAGTTGCCGGCATCCTGGTGGAACCAATTCAAGGCGAGGGCGGTTACATCGTACCCCCGCCCGGCTTCTTTCCGGCGCTGCGCAAACTTTGCGATAGATATGGCATCCTGCTGCTGGCCGATGAAGTTCAGAGCGGCATGGGGCGCACCGGTAAATGGTGGGCAATTGAAAATTTCGGTGTTGAACCGGATGTCTTCACCTCCGCCAAGGGCATCGCCAGTGGTGTGCCGCTCGGCGCATGCGTGGCGCGGCGCTCGGTGATGGATTGGAGCCGGGGTGCACATGGCAACACCTACGGTGGCAACCCGCTGGCTTGCGCGGCAGCCATCAAAACCATCGAGTTGATCGAAAATGAATACATGCAAAACGCCGCCGAGGTTGGACAGTATGCCATCGACGCGCTGGAAGAAATTGCCGCCCGTCACCCATCCATCGGACAGGTGCGCGGAATGGGCATGATGATCGGTGTGGAATTTGTCACCAACCGCGAAACCAAGGAACCCGCCGATCAACTGCGGGATCTGATCGTTCACAAAGCCTTTGAGCGCGGGCTGCTGCTGTTGGGCTGCGCCAAATCCGTCATTCGAATTGCTCCGCCGCTCAGTATGAGCAAATCCGAAGTGGACGATGGCCTGCTGATACTGGAAGAAGCCATCAGCCTGGCCGAAAAAGAGCTGGCAGCCTGATAGTGTAAATCCGCCGTTCTGATGTTAGAACGGCGGATTTTATACCACCAACCATACCTGCCATTTTCTTAACCACGGCCCGAATGAGTGTTTGTGCGGGATAACCCCCCATTCACTCTGTCGGCTGAGCCATCGCCCCGCCCGCCAGCCAGCCAGTCGTCCAGGCATTTTGAAAGTTAAAACCGCCTGTCAGGCCATCAATATCCAGCACTTCACCCGCAAAAAACAGACCGGGTACAATCCGGCTTTGCATCGATTTAAAATCGACTTCGTCCAGCCGCACGCCTCCGCAAGTCACAAACTCATCCTTGAAAACACCCTTGCCTTCAATCTGGTAACGCCCACAGGTCAACTCTTCAGCCAGGCGACGCATAACCGGTTTCGAAATATCGGCCCAATTCTGATTGTCAGTGATGCCCACCGTATCCGTCAGACGTTTCCACAAGCGGATGGGAATTTGCGCAAAGACTGGATGCGCGCCTGGTTTTTTACGATTATTGCCCGGGGTCTCCCGGTATAACAGCAGCTCTTCCAGGGCCTTTTCAACTGAAAACGGCTGCAGCCAGTTCACCACCAACCCGGCCTGGTAACCACGCTCAAACAACCAGCGCGCACCCCAGGCCGAAAGCTTTAACGCAGCCGGGCCGCTCAAACCCCAATGTGTGATCAACAGCGGGCCTTGCTGAGGCGGGATGGAAACCTTCCCGGCACCCGGCTCAGCCTCAAGACGCAGTCCGGCGTTCTGCACCGAGACCCCGGCCAACTCAGCGATCCGCTCATCCGTGATCTTAAAAGTAAACAGGGAAGGCACTGGCGGCTCAATGCTGTGACCCATCCGTAAAATCAAGCCATGGCAGAAGGACTCGCTGCCCGTTGCAAACAAGACCGAGCCCGCCGAGTAAACCGCTTCCCGGCTCTGTCCGTCCAACCGCAGCCGCAGGTGAAAGCGGACGGGCTGCGCCTGGCCTGGCTGGCAAACCTCAATATCCAACAGGCTGACCTGATTCCAGACCTGCACACCTGCCTGGCTGGCGGCTTGCTCCAGGCAGTCCACAATCGTCATGGATGAATCGCTGACCGGAAACATGCGTCCATCCGCTTCAGTCTTCAATTCCACACCGCGCTGCTCAAACCAACTGACTGTATCACGCGCTTGAAAACGGCTGAACGGGCCACGTAAAGCTGCCCCGCCACGTGGATAAAACGTCACCAACCGGGCTGGCTCAAAACAGGCATGCGTCACATTACAGCGCTCACCGCCAGAAATAATGACCTTGCCCAACGAACGCCGCGCCCTCTCGATCACAAGCACCCTGAGCGGCCTTCCGGCCTGAGTGGCAGCTTCGGCACAGCGAATGGCAGCGAAATATCCGGCTGGCCCACCGCCTGCCACGATCACATCCCAATGCTCTTCCACATTCAGCACAGTTCACCTCGTCTCAAGAATTCTCAATATGGTTGTAAAGCAAGGGGTTTCAAAATTCTTTCCTTTCACATATTTTAGTTCAAAATGAGAATTACTGACCTCTTATTAGCGAGTAGTTCTGTCTCCATTATAGTGCCTGCCCAGCAAGTGGGATTTTGCTTGGGGCTTGCCATTCAAGTCTGGCCGACAGGCAACCAAAAATCGAGACTTACCCCAGCATTAACTTTCTTCCAACACCGTTCTAATACAGCACCAATCACCCGGTGATAAAATATCATACTGATCCGTAAATCCTATTTCAACATTCACACTGGCAAACAGACATCCTAAACCCAATGCTCCCTGATTTCCGCGTCCGGCAACGTGACTACCTGCTCGAAATCACCCGCGCCATCACCCAGGAACTTGACCTGCAAAAGGTGTTGAAGCGCA
>CAZLJB010000132.1:0-7842 GCA_964559195.1 uncultured Anaerolinea sp.
ACCTTTGCCACCATCGCGCGTGAACTGCGCAAATATTATGTCACCTTGCTGATCGTGGATCAACGGCCTTCTCAGATTTATGATGAAGTCATGTCACAGCTCGGCACGCGCATCAGTGGCTGGCTGGGCGATGATGATGATATTCATGCCGTGCTTTCAGGGCTTTCAGGGCGCGAAGCCATTCAAGGTATGTTGGCCCGCCTGCAGCCCAAGGAAGAAGTGCTTTTGCTTGGTTGGGGAGTGCCCATGCCGCTGCCGGTCAGGTCGCGGCGGTATGACGATAATTTTTGGCGTGAACTGCTTGGCGAGAAAGGTGGCCCCAAAAGTGAGCGGGATATCCTCAAGACTCTCGGTTATTCCTGAGTTATGCCAGACAGTGACACGTTAGAATTAGGTGGAAAAGCCCAAAAACCCAGCTTGAAATTTTAGTTGAGGATCCCGGAGAAAAAACATGGAAAATAATCAAACCAACCACTTCGAAATAGATTCCCTCCAAATTTTGCGCGCCGCGCTCGAAAAGCTTGACTCAGGTTTTTCAACCCTTGCTCCTGCGCCTCTCGCCCAATCCCAACCCGCCCTGGAAAGCGTGCTTTTTGAAGTGGCTGAAAGGCTGCAGGATAATTATCCCTATTTCCATCCATTATATGCCGGGCAAATGTTGAAACCACCACACCAGGTTGCACGCCTGGCTTATATGTTGGCCATGTGGATTAATCCCAATAACCATGCCCTGGATGGTGGCAAAGCCAGCTCGCAGATGGAGAAGGAAGCAGTGGCTGAAATTGCAAAAATGTTCGGTTGGGATGTCTTCCTGGGACATCTGACCAGTGGTGGAACGATGGCCAACCTGGAGGCTTTGTGGGTGGCCGGACAGTTAAACCCAGGCGGGAAAATTATTGCTTCACAACAGGCGCATTATACTCACAGCCGCATCAGCGCTGTTTTGAAACTTAATTTCGAATCCATTCCCAATGACCGGCGTGGGCGTATGGATCTCGACGCGCTTAAAAAACGCCTCGACCAGGGTGAAGTCGGCACGCTTGTGGCCACCATCGGGACAACCGCCACCGGTTCGATCGATTCGCTGCCTGAAATTCTTAAACTGCGTGAACAATACGGCTTTCGTATTCATGTCGATTCTGCCTATGGCGGTTATTTCAGACTGGCAGAGAATTTGACCGTCGAAACTGCCCGCGCTTATGAATGCCTGCCGCAGGTTGATTCAATCGTGGTTGATCCTCATAAACACGGGCTTCAACCTTATGGTTGTGGCTGTGTTCTTTTCCGTGACCCGGCGGTGGGACGTTTCTACAAGCACGATTCGCCCTATACCTATTTCAGCTCGACCGAACTTCATCTTGGGGAGATCAGCCTGGAATGTTCGCGCGCCGGGGCAACTGCCGTTGGGCTTTGGGCAACTCAAAAACTGCTCCCGCTGGTGAAAGGCGGTGAATTTGCGCTCGGGTTACAGGCAGGGCGAACCGCTGCGCTGGCTTTGTGGGAAAAAATCCATGCCGATCAGCGATTTATCACAGCCTTTCCTCCAGAATTGGATATCATCATCTGGGCCCCGCGCGCAGCCAGTGTCAGCGCCGCCTCTGAGTTGGCGCGCAGTATGTTTCATGTCGCCGAGTCAAAGGGACTTTACCTTGCGCTGGCTAATTTGCCAGTTGATTTTTTTGATCTGCCTGCCAGCATGCAGTCTGATGCAGCCACCATTACCTGCCTGCGTTCCGTCCTGATGAAACCCGAACATTTTGATTGGGTCGATCAGATTTGGAACATTATCGATCAGGTCGCGACCGAAGTTGGGTTGTAGCTTATAGGCCGGGATTTTTTACTGGAAGAGAAGGAGCTATCTATGAATAACCAGGCACTGGCAGATACTTTTACGCTGATCGCCAATTTGCTTGAAATCAAGGGTGAGGTTATCTATGTTACTCTTGCCTATCGCAAGGCCGCCGAAAACCTGGTTTCTCTTGGCCGGGATGTCAGCGAATTTTGGAAGGAAGGCAAACTGCGCGAAATTCCTGGTGTCGGCAAGGCCATTGCTGAAAAGATCGATGAACTGCTCAGTACCGGACAGCTGCAGTTCCTCGAAAATCTCAAACAGGAAGTGCCACCTGGTTTGGCGGAGTGGCTGCAAGTGCCCGGACTTGGCCCCAAAAAGGTCGCGTTGATTTGGAAGGAATTGGGGATCACAACCATCTTGGATCTTGCAACTGCTGCTCAATCAGGTCAACTTCGCAGCCTGCCTGGCATGGGCGAAAAATCTGAGGCGTTGATCGTGGCTGGGCTTGCATCGCTGGCCAGGCGTTCCGGGCGCATCCCGCTCGGGCGGGCGTTTCCCCTCGCTCAGCAGATTATTGCCCGCTTGAAGCAAATCTCGGGTGTGGTGGATGCTTCTCCGGCTGGTTCGCTGCGCCGTATGCGTTCCACGGTTGGTGATTTGGATATCCTGGTGGCAGCCAGCGAGTCAACCGTTGTGATGGAATCATTTACAAGCCTGCCAGGTATCGTGCGCGTTCTGGGTCGCGGCGAAACCAAGGCCAGCATCGAGTTTGCTGATGGGCTGCGGGCCCAGTTGTGGGTGCATCCACCCGAGCGGTTTGGTACTGCTTTGCAGTATGCCACCGGATCGAAAGATCATAATGTCCAGCTGCGTCAGGTTGCTTTGGATAAGGGTTTGTCACTTTCAGAACACGCCCTCACAAAACTCGATGGGTCGGGTGAAATATTATGCGCCAGCGAGGCAGCCGTCTATCAGGCCCTGGGTCTACCCTGGATTCCGCCGGAGCTGCGCGAAGATCGCGGCGAGTTGCAGGCTGCCAAATCAGGCAAGCTCCCTGCCCTGATCGAAGTCAGCGACATTCATGCCGACTTGCAAACCCATTCCACCTGGTCGGATGGCAAACTCAGCATGTTGGAACTTGCCCGGGCGGCCGCGCGGCGAGGGATTCAAGTGATCGCATTTACCGATCACTCTGTCAGCCTGGGTGTGACGGGTGGCCTGAGCATGGAACGCCACGCCGAACAACAGCGTGAAATTGAGGCTGCTCAGCGGGAACTGGGTGACAGTATCCGCATATTGCATGCTTCTGAAGTTGAGATTAAAGCCGATGGTTCGTTGGATTACCCGGACGAGTTCCTCGCCAGCCTGGATCTGGTGTTGGCATCCCTGCATACATCCCTGCGCCAACCCCGCGAGAAAGTTACCCAACGCCTGATCAATGCCATCCGCAATCCGCATGTCGATATTATAGGGCACCCCACAGGTCGTCTGATCCCGGACCGTGAAGGCGCGGATTTGGATATGGATGCCGTTTTATCTGCCGCCGCCGAATCAGGTGTGGCGCTCGAGATCAATGCCAGTCCCTACCGCCTGGATTTGGAAGATATTTATGCCCGCCGAGCCTGTCAGCTGGGCATTCCTATCAGTATTAACACCGATGCGCACTCCGAAGCAGATCTGGATATGCTTCCATTTGGGGTTGCCATCGCACGCCGGGCCTGGTTGACCCCGAAAGATGTCATTAATGCCTGGCCTGCCGGGCGTTTATTGGATTGGCTCGCAAAGCGCGGTTCCAGCTCGGTTTGAGAAAATTTATGCATATTTCTTACGCGGGATTAATCTTGCTGTAAGATTATTTTGACCGAAATTGGTATAATAAATCCGACAGAAGGAGTCCATTTATGTTTATGTTTGAAGGACCTGACCGCCGGAAGGAAGAAGAGCGTGTTCGTAAGGAAGGCCGTCTGCCACCGGGACAATCCCTGACCCTCAAGTTCCCAGTGCTGCATTATGGGCCCGTGCCACCATTTAACCCCGCTACCTGGGATTTACGTGTTTGGGGCGAGGTGGAACAGGAAAAACGCTGGACATGGGATGAATTTAACCATCTTCCACGCACAAAATTATTGATGGATATTCATTGTGTTACCAAGTGGAGTAAGTTTGATACCTCCTGGGAAGGTGTTTCGGTAAAAACCCTGTTGGATCAGGGATTTATCAAACTCAAACCGTCCGCAAAATATGTAATGCAACATGCTGAATATGGATTTACCGTAAACCTGCCTCTGGAAGTTGTCCTGCAGGACAATTTTCTCATGGCAACTCATTATGATAACAAGCCGATTGACCCGGACCATGGTTATCCACTGCGTGGCGTGGTTGGCTACCTTCCAGATCATGAAGATTTGGAAACACCCTATTTTTGGAAAGGCGCCAAATGGCTGCGTGGGCTGGAATTTATGCCAGCCGACCGGCGTGGTTTCTGGGAACAGGCTGGCTATCATAACCGCGCGGATGTCTGGAAAGAAGAACGCTACGGATAACCTGAAAAAAGGATGTCCAATCACAGTATGTTTCTACGCACCACTCTTTGGTTTCGAACAAAACAATGCTGGTTTTTGCCGCCGGGAAGAACTTAAATCGGTGGTTTTCCCTGCTTTGTGAGTTTTCACGGGAGATCTTCCCGTGAAAACTCACAAAAAAACATTTCCTTTTCTTTTTAGGGATATTTTCAAATCTGGGAAAACGCCCAGTGAGTAGTTACTACAAAATAACGAAAAAGGAGCCTGTGCAGGTCAAACTCTGCACAGGCTCCTTGATTAATTTATTGAGCACAGGTGTATTTAAACAGGATCCGGCTGAATTGTGTCTCCTTGGAACCGACGATGGTTGTGATCGCCACCCAGCGGTCGATATCCTCGATATGACCCTTGGTCATTCTCCAGATCCAGTTGACGGTTTTTGAACCGGCTTCTGTAAAAATCAGCTTCCCGCCAACAATCGACCCGTCAAATGGGTTACGATCCCAGCGATAGTTGATTTCACCTGGCCCATTAACCGTGATGGTGGCTGTGAAGGAATAGTTTGCACCATCACTGCTGCAGCCTTTTTGAGGTTGGCGGCTGTAGTCATAAACCACGCTGACTGCTCCAAAGTCGCGATCCGGTTTGGCACTGACCTTGATCTGCACAGACAGTGACTGGTTATAACCAGCCACTCCCACAAACCCGCCATAGGGTGTGGAAATGTGCCAATAGCCGGCATAATCGCCAGCGGTTGTGGGTGCAGTCATATCGATGGAAAGATCAATGCTGTCACCCGGATTGACGATTCGTGTCAGTGGGAAGGCGGTGACGGTGCTAAGCGCATCGCCTTTGTCCAGCACCAGCGCATATTTTTGATCCCAGACACAGTTACCATCGTTTCGAACTCGCCAGGTCTTGGTAAACCTGGCACCAGGTGCGACGATCATTCCATCCGGAATGGTAACATCTGTTAAAAATGTCATAACGTAACAGGCTTTGCCGTTGCTGTCCGTACTGCTGGCGGTTGTACTGGCAGCATTGGTTTCAACAGTCGGGGTGGCGGCTTCGATGGTTGGTTGGGATGTTGGGGTTCCAGTGGCAGGCAAGGGTGTGGCTGTACTCGCCACTGCCTGGGCAGTGAAGCGGGCTTCCACGGTTTGAGCAGCTGATGTGGAAATGGCAGCCACATCCGGGGTCGTTGGGGCGCAGGCACTCAGCAATAGAGCGAGAGCAGTCAAGATCGATAAAATAATGGTTGTTTTTTGTCGCATTTTTTTCCTTTCCTTGGCAGCTTTATTATAACAAAAACAAAGCGTTGGCTTATCCCATGGTTTGTATTTGAGTTTTGATTGGCTTGGTGTGCCGTCTTCTAGCTCCCTGGGATTTCAGTATACTATAGCCTGAATACTCCATTATCCCCCTTTGGTCAGCCTGCCTGGTTCGAGTATAAATACCCCACCCCCCGTGTTTGCAACCACTTACCGCTCTTAGCTTTTTAATTTGCCATCGAGACGCCCAAGGAGCGCTGGTTTTCCCCGCAAGCAGAGTTTTTTCACAAGTGATCTTCCCAACAAACACAGCTGACACCATTTTTCTCCGGATCCGAACCGAAACCAATCACCGTTGGTATTCCCAGCAAGTAGAGTTTTCACGGGGAAATCTCCCTGTGAAAACTTTACAAAAAACCCTCATTTTTTTAGAGCCAGATCCATAAAATAAAGCACAAAGTAGCCCACCAGCAGCAGCAGCCAACCCGCCAGTTGTACAATTTCCATCAGCCCGCGCCAGGAAAGTGTGAAATTTTCCTGGATGGTATTGATGATGTTCTCAAGGTTGTCTAGCTTGGTCTGCACAGCTTCCTTCCAATCGTTTAAATAAAACTCATCGCTGATCAAATGATAGAGTTTGGCGGTATACCAGTCTCCGATGAAGAGCAGGTTTTGCTCGTTATGCTCAAAGTCGAGCATTAATTCCAGGCGGTGGCTGACGATATCGCGCAGTTTTCCCTGGGTGGGTGACCACAATGAATGTTTGCCACGCTTGAAATCGGCATTGATGATGTGCAGAATATCCTCAATGGATTGGCCCAGCATACGGTAGCGCAGCAGCTGGTAATTACCAATTTTTAAGAGCTCGATATCGGATTGGAAATCACCAGCTCTGGCAAAAATGAGAGCTGATTCCCAATCCACCAGAGTCAGATCATCCTTTGAATAGCGGATGCGGGATATTAAAACTTCATCGATAATGGTCGCATCCAATATTTCACGTTGAGACCGAATAAAACGAGCCAGTTTATCAGCGTTTGCATTGATAAATTCATCCGGCGGGCCCACATCCTCTTGAATAAGCAGGATCACATATACTTCAAACAAGCTGTTTGCGCGAAATAGATCTGGAATGATACGTGTTTGAAGCTCGGTTTCAATCTGCTGCCTGCGTAGTATGCCCGCTTCACTCAGTACATCTGTAAGTTTGAAACGGCATTCGACAATTTGCACCCGGTCGTCATAACGCTGGCGCAAGACTGTAATAGGGGTGCCGTTCAGGGTGAGCGTATCCTGACCCAGCAGGTGCAGATGAATATCTACCGGTTGAAAATATGGCGCATTTTTCAGCCCCTTTACCTGTTCAGATGGTGTGGGGGTCTCAACTTGATCGGGAAAAGCCATTAAAAAACAAATTTCTGTATTTTCAAGGTTTGCCATGTTGTTACCAGGTTATTGCGGGTTGATGGGCTCACACCATCAATCAGTCCAGATTGCATAAATAATCACATGCGATGTTAACCAACCATTGGAAAGCCAAAAAAAAGCCAACCCGGTTTTATCGTGATTCATTATTTTATTTATAGTCAACAATTAACTAAATTATTGGTTTCAAGAATCCATTAATAACTTGGCAATATTGACCGCTCCAATCGCGTCTTCACTGGTTCCATCTGCTCCAATTTTTTGTACCCAGTCACGGGTTACCGGTGCTCCGCCCACCATAACCTTGATCTTGCCATGCAGGCCTTCTTTTTCCAGCATTTCGATGACTTCTTTTTGTTTGACCATGGTGGTGGTCAGCAGGGCGCTCATCGCGATAATATCAGCGTTCACTTCCCTGGCTTTGGCGATGATTTTTGTGGATGGAACATCCACGCCCAGGTCGTAAACTTCAAAGCCGGAGGCGCTCAGCATGGTGCCAACCAGCGATTTGCCAATCTCGTGGATATCACCTTCAACCGTGGCGAGCACCACTTTGCCCAACATTTCGCGCTGGCTGCCACGCCGGGCCATTTCTGGCTCCAGGGTGTTGACCGCGGCCTTCATGGCTTCTCCTGCCATGACCAGCTCGGGTAGAAAGGCATCTCCGCAGGAAAAGGCTTCACCAACCTGGGTGACACCGACCACAAAGCCTTTTGTGATGGCGTCCAACGGGTCCAATCCGGCAGCAATGGATTGCCTGGCCAATTCCTCGGCTACATCCGAATCGCCGTCAATGATGCTTTGGGCCATTTTGGAAAAGAGTTCTTCAGAC
>CAZLJB010000133.1:0-7761 GCA_964559195.1 uncultured Anaerolinea sp.
GCTGGACCGGGCGCGCTTTTCCATTTTCAATGCCATGGCACAATCCAATTCTCCCGCGCTTCAGAAAACAGTTGAACCGCTTCAAATTTCCCTGGATGAATTGGTGGAACATGCTTACCAGATCAGCCTGAGAATGACAGCTATGGATAATAACTATTCTGTCCAATCGGTAACCAGTAATTTTGATGATGAAATCGCCAAAATGCAAAAAAACATTAATGACACCCCCGACCCTGCCTCGCGTAAAGAATTTGAATCAACCTTGCAATCATTGCAAACCAGGCAGGCACAATTGAAAAGCGTAGGCAGTCTGCTCTCACGCTTCGAAGCCCAGCTCACCGGCACCAACAGCGCTGTCGATGGCCTTGTAACGAGCGTGGTCAGCTTTCAGGGCCGCGACGGCAAACAGGTCGAAGGCAAAATACCAGCCTTATTGGAGATTATCCAGGTTGAGCAAAATGAATTTAAGCAATTTGATTCTGATTTAGAGAAATCACAGGCGCTTTGATCCCGGTGTCCCAACCCTTTTGGTTCAATCTAAATATTTTCCACCGCTAAATGACTGTAAACTCGCAGATCCAGCATTGAAATAAATTCTTTTCGATCCCCAGGTCGGGCATTTAATCGACTCAAAACAGAATCATAGCTCCCCGGCAGGTTATATAAATTCATCAAACCACGCCGGCTTAATTTATCGGCCAGCTTGTTTTTACTCCGCGGCACCCAGGCCCAGGACAACTGACTAAACCTTCTGGCCAATCTACGAGCCTGGTTGTGCAGTTTTCGCGTTATTGGCGAACTGATGGTAGCCGTTCCAGACATCTGATCAATCACGCACTTCGCGTCACCTATTATTTCAACTTGTTCATCTCTGGAATGTATATCAATCAGGGCATCCAGTCCTTCAATCAAGGCCAGATACTCAGCCAATGAAGAGTTGACTGTTTGTTTGTATGCAAATAGCCCAAAACCGTGCGCAATTTCTGAGCCATTGCTGCTGATCAGCCATCCATAGCCAAGCAAACCACCCATTTCGGGCTCTTCGTTCAGCAGTTTCAACATACCGTCAAATTGAAGTGAGACCATCTCAAAAGATCCTCAAAAAACGATCATTCATTAATAATCTCCCAACCGGCCTTCCTGGCATACCTGTTCAAAACCGGGTCTGGAGTCACAGCCACCGCATGCTCCACCATCTGTAACAAAGGCAGATCATTATGCGAATCACCATATCCCCAACTTCCATTTAGCGACAGGCCCCGCTGGCTTAGCCAATTGTCCAATAGTTGGGTTTTTCCATCCCGAAAAGCGGGGATGCCAATGATATTCCCGGTAAATTTATTCTGGATCACTTCAACTTGGGTGCAAATCAAGTTCGAAAAACGCAACATGTTTGAAATCGGTTCTGCCAGGAAGCTGTTCAAGGCCGTAATCAACAAAAGTTCATGTTTTTGTGCGCGATGCCAGTCCACTCTTGCAACCAACGACGGACGAATCAAATCTGGAATAAGATCTAGATAATTCTTTCTCAACTGGAGCAGCTTTTCAATCGGAAGAATTTTCAAGGGTTGCAGTACATATGCTTCGTATTCAAATATATCAAGAATACCCATCTCATAATCTTCATAATATCTGGCAATGCCATCCACAAACCGGGCATCCACCAGCTTATTCTTGTACAAGAAATCGCTCCATAAATATTCGCAATCTCCATCGAGCAGTGTGTAATCCAAATCAAACAAAGCCACAATCATACTGAAACCTTCTTCCTGGATTGGTAATCCAGCATCTTATTCAAGAATCTACCCGGTTTTCTTTCCAGAGCGCGCCAGTTTTCACCCCATCATTTTTTTTTATTAGGTGGCAGGCAATCGATGCCCCAATTACACCACCACCAATCACAATCACATCATAAGTTTGCATCGCTCTCTGGTTAGAATCGTTCAGCATGCATCAGTCTTGACTGAATTTTATCCAGGGCGACCGGCAAATCCCAGATCCCGTCAATTACATCATTGGCACCCGCTTGATAAAGCTGTGTCTCGGCGCGCTTTCGGATTTCATTCTTCTCTCCATACGAAAGCGCTTCAACTTCCGCCTCGTTTAAGCCAACAAGATTACCCGTCATCGAAAGCCCTACTGTCCACATTCCCGCGTTTGAGCCTTCTTCAATATCAATCAATGTGTCTCCCACTTTGACCATGGCTGCCATTGGAAAAACGCCCATTTGTATCGCATTCTGATAGCACATCCACGGGTAGGGTCGTCCAGCAGGTACTTCGTCCGGGCAAACAATGCAATCTGGCTGGTACCCACGTTTCGCAGATTCTGGTGCAAGTATATTCATCATCGAACGAATGTAACCGGTTGTTGAACCAATTTTGATGCCGCGCTGACGCAAATCCTTGATGGTGCCAGTTAAACCAGGGATCGGTTCAGCATAATCTTTGAGCACATCCAATTGCATTGGAATAAATTTTTCGAATAACTCATCTATTTCAATCTCGCTTGCGGGTGTACCATGGACTGATTTCCACGCTTCAATGACTGCCGGGCGGGCCAGGATGGTGCGCAGGTGGTCTTTTTTCATCAAGCCCATCCCTGAACGTGCATCTTCAGGGGTGATTTGAACACCCCTGCTCGCGAATAAACGCAAAAAAACAGCGGTTGGAGCAAACGAGCCGTAATCAACAGCTGTCCCGGCCCAATCCAGGATGACTGCCTTAATATTCCCACGATACGAATTGTGAAAGTTGTTATCCATTATTTTTCCTTTATGACCTCATCAAATATTACGCCCATTTCTTCCAGGGTTTCTGCTACAGCTGCCAGCAAGGACTTAACATCAGCGCTTCCCAATCGTCCAACATGCCCAATTCGGAAACAATCGGCATGGCTGAGCTTGCCAGGGTAAATTACATGTCCTTTTTCACTGAGTCTTTCATAGAATTCACGGAAGGCGAATTTGGGGTGATCAGGATAATAGAATGAGGTGATGATAAAACCCTGGTCTTCCTCGTCCAAGTAGGTCTTAAAACCCATCTTTTTCATCCCTGCCAGACTGAGCTCATAATTTTTGAGATACCGCGCACCGCGAGCAGCAACTCCACCTTCCTGTTCCAGTTCGGTTAGTGCCTGGCGAAAAGCCAGGAGAACGTGGGTGGGTGGCGTAAAGCGGAACTGTCCCACTTTCCAAACCTTCCCACTGTGAAAGTAAATCAAGACTGAGCGTGCGTGAAAAACCGCGTGTTGCAAGTAAAGCTGACTTGCGGGCCAATATAAAAGAAAACCCGGGCACGCCTTCAATGCACTTATTAGCAGATGAAACCAGGTAGTCAATTCCACAGCCGTTTAAATCAATTGGATAAGCTCCAAAGCTGCTCATGGCATCCACAATATAAATGCGGTTGTGTTTCTTTACAATTTCCCCGTATTGTTCAATCGGGTTTATGATCCCGGTTGTGGTTTCGCAATGGACGACCGCAACATGACTGATGTCTGAATCTGCCTGCAAAGCCAT
Source organism: uncultured Anaerolinea sp. (assembly GCA_964559195.1). GTDB lineage: Bacteria > Chloroflexota > Anaerolineae > Anaerolineales > Villigracilaceae > UBA5195. The sequence goes on from CAZLJB010000133.1 coordinate 3,521, forward strand.
CTCAAGCGCCCCGAGATCTGGCTGAGTGTTTTCAGAAAAACTCAAACTGACTACAGAAATTTTTTGGGTACTAGCAATCTTTTGCATCCGGTTGCCATAGGCACCGTTGATCAGAATCAACAGCTTTCCATGCGGCCCAATCACAGAGGAAAGCACTGACTCAATTCCAAAAGTTCCGCTGCCCGGCATCAGTATCGTTGTGAAATCAGCAGCACCGTTGCCAAGCATGACCAATTTTTGGCGAATTTCCTGTACGACCGCAATAAATTCACTATCCCGTGATCCCAGGTCGCGCAGCATGGCCTGTTTAACCGATTGGCTGGTGCTGAGCGGGCCAGGTGTAAAAAGGGCTTTGTCTTTCCAGTTTGGTATTGGTTTCATATTTGTCCAGTCCGAAAAATAGGGTTTTTAAAACAACGCTTTTCCTTCCCATTGAAGCGGCGCGTGAATTCCGGCACAGGCAGCAATGGTTGGGGCAATATCAAGGATGCTGACAGGTACATTTATTTCTCCTCTGGCTATTTCATCCGCAACGATGATCAGTGGTATTAACATTTCATCATCAGAATCATCTCCGTGTGAATAACCAATACCACCATGATCTGCGGTAATGAAGACCAGGGTGTCATCGGGCATTTCAGAGAGGAAACGCTTGATACAGTCATCCGCTTTTTCAATCGTACTGATATATTCTGGGGACATCCAGCCATACTGATGCCCGGCCGTATCCACGCCCCCCAGATAAAGAAATACAAAATCTGCTGATTGTTGGCGAAGTGCAAAGAGCGCCAGTTCGGTCAACCTTCGGTCGCTTTCACCAGCTGCCAGGCTGGTGGACTCAGATGTATTGGTACACACAACCAAATCCAGGCTGCCCGGGCGGGCAAGATCGCGCAGTTGTTCCCAATTAAAAAATGAGGCCGTCTGATAACCGGAAGAATGCAGCAGGTCAAACAGACCGGGTACAGCCCAAGCATTTGACGCAAAGGTGTTTGTTAATGTCCCGTGGGTTTGGGGTCTGACGCTATAAATCAATGAAACAATGCACGGCAGGGTAAAACTTGGCAAAACAGTACGGGCTTGCAAGGTATATGTGCTTTTCGCCATCAACCGCTTTAACATGGGCGCTTCCGCCTGCAGTAACCCATCCGGGCGCATTCCATCTACCAGAATCAGTGCTATATTTTTATTCATTATGCAGCCTGAAAGCCTCCAGTCTTTGTAAATTTGATGTTGTTTAAATCAGCCAGCAGGCAGATTCTGGAAAGTTCACATCATAAGAATCGCCCACTTTGGGAATACGCAAATTTTGCTCATTGAACATATCCATAGAAAGCAACGTGCCGCCCATTTCCAATTTTAATCGCACAATGGATCCAAGGTAATTAATACTCTCTACCTTTCCGCGCAGATTGTTATGACCTGCAACACTGCCAGGATTTAATTCTTCTGGTCGGATCGCCAGGCGTGGTTTTTCCGGAGAGTATTGTTCAGCCACCCTGCCGGCCCGAACGGACTGCCCATTAAAGCTGACCGTTTTATCAGTATGGTTAACCATCGTGACCGGCAGCAAGTTCAACTGCCCCACAAAAGAGGCCACAAATTCGGTGGTGGGTCTATTATAAATTTCAAGCGGGGCGCCCACCTGTTCAATCCGCCCATGGCTCATTACCACCACCCGGTCTGATAGCGATAACGCCTCTTCCTGGTCATGCGTGACATAAATCGTGGTGATACCAAGCTGTTGCTGAATGCGGCGGATCTCAAGGCGCAGTTCAACTCGAATTTTCGCATCCAACGCAGAAAGCGGTTCATCCAGCAGCAGCACCTGGGGTTGAAAAGCCAGTGCGCGTGCCAATGCCACGCGCTGCTGCTGACCTCCAGAGAGCTGGGCGGGATACCGCTCGCCAAAATTCTCCATATGAATCAGCCGCAGCATTTCGCCCACACGGGTACCAATTTCGTTTTTTGATTTTCCCGCCACCTTAAGACCATAACCGATATTATCGATGACTGTCATATTGGGAAATAAGGCATAGGATTGAAAAACCATTCCCACCTTGCGTTTATTAGGCGGTACCAGTGTCAGGTTTTGCCCGTCGATGGTCAGCATTCCTGAGGTGGGTAGTTCAAACCCGGCGATCATGCGCAGTGTGGTGGTTTTACCACAACCGCTTGGCCCCAGGAATGAGATGAACTCGCCCTGCTCCGCTGACAGGTTGAAATCTTCAACTGCCGGAACACCAGAAAATTCCTTACGAACATGAAAAAGCTCCAAAAAACCCATTTCATTTACTCCAAAAAACAAATTACCTGCCGGTCAGCTGCTGGTTTTCACCACCGCGACTGACCATCTGGAGCAGGCCCAGGCAAACCCATGTCAGTGCAAAACTGAGGATACCCAATGCGGCTGGTTCATAGGCCCGATCCTGGCCAATCTGTACCATGTATGGGCCAAGCGCAGGTCGCACTAGAAAATCACCCAGGATCAGTTCACCAATCACAGTCGCAAAACAAATTAGAGCGCCGCTCAGAATCGCCACCCGCATATTGGGAATGATGATATCCACCAATATTTGCAACCAGTTCGAACCAAGGCTTTGACCAGCTTCTGTCAATGTCCGCACATCGATGGCACGCATACCCGCATCAATGGCACGGTACATATATGGCATCGACAACACCACATAACCAGCCGTAATGAGAATATCTGTTTTGAAGGGAGTCAGGGTAAGTTGCAGGGGTGGTTTGCTGAAGGTGCGAATCAACCCAAAAACATACACGATAACCGGTATGATGAAGGGCAGGATGGTTATCACTTCCACCAGGGGTCGGACATGCGGCAGGCGGATGTGCATCCAGTAAACTGTTGGCACAAAGAGCAGTACACTGATGAAAATGGTAATCAACCCCATCGTAGCCGAATATCTAAAACTCTCCAGAAATTGAGGATCGGAGAGCACAATCCGGTAGGCTTCCAGGCTGATCGTTCCACGCACCATGCGAAGTGAAAAATCCAGGGTGCCAAACATAGGCACAAAGAAATAAAGCATCCCTAAGGTTGCCCAAAAAAGACCCCAAAAACTAAATTTATTTGTTTTCATCGTTTGAGCCATTTTGCTGTTCGGCGCTGCAGGATGGAATAGCCTGTAATACAGATTGCCATAATCACCACCATGCCCAACGCCAGGGCATAACCTTCATTCGGATTATTGAGCACATCACCTCGGATCTGTTGGCCAATCAGGATGGTCACCAGGTAAATGCTTCCCCCGGTCAAAGCCTCAGCCGTGGCAAACGCCCCAAAGGCGCTGGCAAATAAAAGGATCATTGAAGCCAGGATGGAAGGCCACAAAACCGGTAAGGCGATATGCCACCAGTACTGAAAAGTATTTCCACCCAGGTTATCGGATGCCTCACGCCATTCCTTCTTTAATCCTTCCAACGCCGGAGTAATCGTCAAAACCATCAATGGAAACTCAAAATACAGGTAGGCTAATGTCAGACCTGCAACGCTGTACAAATTGAAGCCAGATTTGTATAAATCAAAAGGACAGGATTGCACGCCCTCCGCCCCGCTAAAACAAATCTGCTTTAAAAAACCGGTGATAAACCCGGTATGCCCCAGCGTGGCAATAAAGGCAAATGCCAGTGGAACCCCACCAAAATTGGCAGCCAGACCCGAAAAAGTCATTAAAATATTGCGCATGAAGCGCGGCGCTCTTCCGATGGTAATGGCATAAGCGACCATGAAACCAAATATCCCGCCCAGGATGGCTGTAATCGCCCCCACCTGCAAACTGATCTTGTATGACTTGAGCACGTATGGATTTGCCATTACCTGGATGTTAGCCAGGGTAAAATTCCCTTTTCCATCCTGAAAAGCCCCCAAAAAAAGGTTGGTCGATGGAAGAATGACAAAGATGATGATGAACAGAAAGAAAGGAAACATCCCGGACCAATTCCCCAAGTTTTCAAAAAATAACTGAAGGGAACCAGCCTTGCGTGCCAGGCGAAGCGGAGTGAGCGTGGTTTTTTCCATATTGAGTATAAAGGCGTGGCCCGTAAAAAAGCCGGGCCACGCCAGGATTACCTCTTTTTTCAGAATTTTACTTAATATCCAAACCTACAACTTTGTCCCACTGTTCCTTGACCTTGGCTCGGGCAGCTGTCAACTGATCACCACTCGGCACGATTGATCCAGCCAACAGGGCGGCATCCGGCAGTTTGGCAGCCAATTC
>CAZLJB010000134.1:0-7759 GCA_964559195.1 uncultured Anaerolinea sp.
AACTTTCATCTCCGGGTTTGGAAGGAGAACTACAGGTGAAAGCGGATATGACCGGTTTGCGCGTTCGGATTCTTTTTTCGAGATGTATAATCTCCAGTTCCGAGGATTGCTGTCATGACATTTTCAGAAAAAATTGAAGAATGGATCAAGGAAGCTGAGACGAGACCGGGATCAGGATTGATGATTTTGAAACTGATTGCCGGGCGTTTGCGAGATTTGACTGAACGGAATGAAGAGCTGCTTGCTGAGAATATTGCTTTGCAAGATGGTACGCGGGTGGATGAATATCAAAAACGAATTGCTTTTTTGGAATTCCAACTGGATTTGCTTAAACGTCGTTTTGGCTCAGATTTCACCCTGTTGGTGGAGGAGTCAAGCGATATTCCAACGCTATTGGTCTACAACTCGCAGGGACGAATTTTTCGGCTGGAATCTCAGGATTTGTCATCCGGTTTTGGACAAGTGTCTGGTGAATTATCTTTCAAAGGAGAGTCGTCCCGTCTGCTTATACTTTCTGCAAAAGAAGAAGTTCTGTTGTTATTTAGTTCTGGTCGGATCTCTACCCTGGCAGTCAGTGATATTCCCATTCTGTCGGTTGGTGGCGTGTGGAAATGGGATCAGGCCGCCTTGCCAGATGAGCCGCACGCGGGAGAATTATTGGTATGTTTGGTGGCACTTTCTCGAATGCCGGTTGCGGAATTTATTCTGCAGGTCAGCCGCCGGGGATGTGTCAAAAAAACCACGCGAACAATATCCGAGAAAGTGTTGGCTGATCGTTACCTTGGCAGAGGGGCTATTCAAAAAAGCGACCAGCCTTTTGCCCTGGTATTCGGTGATAAGAAATCGCTATTAGTGGTTGTTACTTATGAAGGTCGGGTATTGGTTCTGGATGTGGCCGATCTATCTTTTGCAATTGAAGAGCGAATCCATCTAAATCCATCGGATCATGTTGTAGCAGCCTTTGTACCCGGCATGGACGAAACATTACTTTGTTTGACCCAGTCCGGTAAGGTGATCGAGCGTGAATTTAAAGGCCTTGAAGTTGCCAAAGCGCCCACCGCCCGTGGCCTGGCGCTAATTTCCCCTGCTCGCCTGGAGCAGGGCACACGGTTTATTGGCGCGGTTTCCACACGTAAGCAGGATAGCCTTCTGTTATTGGATGGACAGGGTCGATTGATTGTCCATTCGGTTAAGACCGTGTCTGGGGCTGGCTCGGTTCAAGCTACTGACGGTTGCCTTGCGATTGAGATTATCCCGTTTGTAGATGCGAAGGAAAAAGGGATATGAGTCTGAAGGTCGGTATCGATTTCGGTACATCAAATTCCGGAGTAGCAGTGTACAACGGCTACCAGGTTAAGCTGCTGCCGGTTGATAGCAAAAATGTTTTACCTGATGTGATCAGGACGGCGCTCTATATCACCCGTGATTATCGATGTACTATTGGACAGGAAGCGGTCGAATTATATTACCGGGATAATGTTAATCGGCAGCGCCATTATGTCAAACAATGGGCCGGGGAAATTGATGTGCGTGGCGCGGACATGCATTATGTGCGTGATATTTATGTGTATGTGGATGAACTTAAACCTGGTCGCTTGCTGCAGTATCTCAAAACTGCTCTTCGCAAGGACGGTTATGCCGGTACTCAGATTTTTGAACGATTTTATACCGTTGAAGAATTGGTTATGGAATATTTTGGTTTGCTTAAGAGTCGGGCTGAAAACCTGTTGGGAGAGAAAATCCAATCTGTTTGTCTTGGGAGGCCGGTAAAATTTTCGGATAATCCTGAACAGGACCGGAAAGCAGAAGAAATATTGCGTCAGGCTGCTTACCAGGCAGGCTTTAAGGTGGTTGATTTTGAACTTGAACCGGTTGCTGCGGCACTGGATTATGAGCAGTCGATAAATGAACCACAAACCGCACTGATTTTTGATTTTGGTGGCGGAACGCTGGATATTGCCATTATGCGCCTTGGGGATCCACATGGCCGCCGGGTTTATGCCAGTGGTGGTGTGGATGTGGCGGGTAGTGATTTTGACCGGGCGATTATCGAAAAAAGAATGCTGGCTCACTTCGGACTGGGGAAGGTTAATCATCACCCTGAAATCCAGGAAATGATCCAGGCAGTCCCAGATTGGATGGCATTGCCTGATCTCGGCACGCCGCAAAATCGAAATATTCTGGATAAAGCCATTCGCGCAGGTCTGGCTCCCGCACGATTAAAGGCCTTGCGTGGGCTGATTTACAATGACCTGGCTTTCACATTTTATAATCGTGTTGAGGCAGCTAAAATCCAACTTTCCACCCAGGGGGTGGCGCTTATCAGTTTGGAAGATAAAAATATAGCATTGTGGGAATTGTACACGCGCACCCAGTTCGAGTCAGATATCCATGCATTCGTGGGGCAGGTGGAGAAGTTGTTGGCGGATATGCTGGTTGAGGCAGGTCTTGAACCTGGAGATGTGGATGCCATTGTCACAACTGGCGGCTCATCTAACATCCCGCTCTTTAGTGGGATGTTGGAACGTATCTTTGGCGCTCAAAAAGTGAAGAGAACCAATCCTTTTAGCAGTGTTGTAGCAGGGCTGGCCATCCGAGCTGTGAGTGATGCAGCCTTGTAAACCGATGGGTAATTTGTGAAAAAATATTGGAAATAATCTTATCCAGCCGAAATTAATCCTTGTCCAGTCCCTCACGGATTGCAAAAAGGGCGGCCTGTGTGCGGTTGGCAAGCTGGAGTTTACTCAAAATGTTACTGACGTATTTTGCAATCGTTCGAGGATGAACAAAGAGACTGTCCGCAATTTCCTGGTTGCTCAGACCTTTTGCGATCAAGCGCAAAGTTTGCAGCTCCCGGTCAGTTAGAACCAGGGAATGATTAATGGGAATTGGGTGGGCTTCGGTATTTATTTCTTGAATAACCTTGATGGCGATCGATGAGTCGATATAGGATTGCCCCATCGAAACATCACGAATAGCCTGGAGAAGTTGTTCCCAGGTGGAATCTTTTAAAAGATAGCCAATTGCGCCGGCTTTGATGGCACGAAATACTCGTTCCGGATCGGCGTAGCCGGTCAGAATCAGGATTTTTGCGTTTGGCGCAACTTCGCGTAATTGGGTAATCGAATCCAGCCCATCCTGCCTGGGCATTACCAGATCCAATAGAATCACGTCCGGCTTATCTTGCCGGGCGATTGCAATAGCTTCCACTCCATCGCGAGCCTGTCCAACAATAGTGATATCTGATTGGAAGGATAATATAGAGACAAGCCCCTCCCTGACAACGGTTTGGTCATCAACCACTAGCACACGAATTGCTTTCATAGATCAGCTCCCCTTTGCCTCATAATATTTTTATTGTAACTGAAATCCTGGTTCCTATACCAGGCGCCGATGTAATTTTCAATCTTCCTCCAATTTGTATTGCTCTTTCTCGCATGGATCGCAGTCCAATGCCTCCACTATCGGTGGTTTTGGGATCAAACCCGCAGCCATCATCTTCGACTTCCAGGCTGAAATTGGATTTTTTGTTTTTCAGGAATACCTTTACATTACTTGCCCTGGCATGTTTTATAACGTTATTAAGGGCTTCCTGCGCAATGAAGTATAAACCCAGTTCCTTCTCCACCGGCAGGGAAATATCATCATCCGCCATCAGCCTGGCCTGGATATCTGCGCGGCCTTCTACGGCAGAAAGACGGTGTTGGATTGCGGCAGAAAGCCCATCTCGTTCGAAATCGACCGGCTGCATTTGAAACAAGAAGAGACGCATTTCTTTTAATGCCTGACGGGCATTTTCTGCCATTCGAACAATGACCTTGGCTGGCATATCGATCACACCAGCCTGAATGCCCGCCTGAGTGGCTTCAGCCAGGGTTACCAAACCGTAAAGTTTTTGGGTGACGGAATCGTGCAGATCTCGAACCAATTTTTGACGTTCAGCCAAAGCAATTGATAGCTGGCGTTGCCGATTGCTATGGATAAATGTGGCAACTTCATCAGATACTGCAGTTAACCTGGCAATTTCATCCGGGGTATAAGGCGAATTTCCAGCTCGAGTCAGGGCGATTATTCCCAAAACTTGACTTTCTGTAATCATCGGGATTAGCAAAAAAGAATTTGGTCCGATATTTCGCATAGGTAGGGGAACGCGATCGTCTGTTTGCATATTTGGGATTAACAGAGGTTCGCCGAGCTCCAAAACCGTTTTCACTATTTCAAGAGAAACAGGAATGGAAACCATTTTGCTGTCTGTTGTCATGGGAACGCCATGTTGGGCAGCCAGAACCAGGTGCCCCGTTTGTCGGTTCATATCGTAATCTTCTAAAATATAAACCGTGATTGATTGGCTGTGGGACGAATAGACAATCTGGTAAATCGATTCCGATAGAAAGTCATCCAAATTTATCGCCCGGCTGGCTGCGCTGGTGATGGAGTGTAATAAAATAAACATTTCATCACGTGCCTGTTGGCGGGCTTCATCTGCCAGGCGACGTTCGGTGATATCCCGCCAGACAATTAATTTTCCGAACAGGGTTGAATTTATATCGATCAAGGGAGAAATGTGAATATCAAGATACGTCCATTTCCCTTTAATTTGGACACTTCCTTTTAATTCAATATCGCGATTATCCTTCAGCCCATTCATTAAATTTGGCCAATCGATGAAAATCTTTTCTGCCGATTGTCCCGTTAGTTTATTCCCGGGAATTCCAATAATTTTTTCAGCCGCCAGATTAATATCGACAAACTGGTTGTTATTATCCAAAACGATCCAACCATCCTTCATCCCCTGGATAACTTTTTCTCGAGTGATCGGTGTGATTTCGAAAAGCCCGGCATTTAGAAAACCAGTTATTAAGGCAATACCGATGGCAAGCAGGGAAAGTATTTTTATTTCATTTTCGAAGATCAAGGTGGCTGTGCTGATATTGGTGTTAATCAGAATGGCAGTCCCAATACCTGCCATGATGAACATGGTTTGGCGCTGGTAAGAATAGGTCCTGGAATTGAAATTTTGAGCCAATAATACCAGGACAAACAACAGCAGGATGGTTGAATAAATTGAATCGACTGTGGCCCAGAGATTGTAATTAGTTTGTGATGGTGCAGGTTGAAAATATAAATCTGTGGAGAAAAGAAAATTGCGGGGGTTTGTCCAGAATAGAATTTGGGTAAGTAAGGGTTCAAGTCCAAGCCATATCAAATTGGATGGTTTGAGCCAGTTTTCGTGATGGGTAAACTGGATTGTAAAGATTAATATTGCTGAATAGGCAATTTGCCAACCGAGGTAAATTAGAGCCAGCAAATAAGATTGACGGATTTGGGGGAAGCGCTCAAGTCCGAGGTTTGCGAGAGCTGCAACCAGGACAAATGCAATAAATAGAACCAGGCTGGTTGCGCCTGATTTTTGCCTGTGTTTAAGTGAATTGACCAGAATAAATGCCGAACTAAAGAGCGTAAGAATAAGGATAATTATTGTGAACATGTCACCAGGGGGCTCCAACCCAAAAATCGCGTCCCGTGTGATCAACAAACCTATTTATTGATCAGGTGGATTTCCCAATACAGTAAATTTATTATACTATGTTGCGTGTAAATAATAAAAAATCCTACTGGCGGAATAACGGGTTCATTTAATCCGCTGTCGCCGACAAAAATATTCAAACAAGATTTTTCAACGAAAGTGTCGGTGTTGGAATAAAGCGAAGGTAAATTATCTAAATTAGGCAGGCGGCTTATATTAACTTGCCCTTATCTTTTTCTTTTTGATATAACAGGCAGCCAACGCAAATTCCAGAGTTTGGTCATGTGGATCGAGTGATCTGGCAGTTTTAATTGCTTTACGGGCTAATAATAAACGGTTGTCGTTACGATAGATTTCCCCTAAAATTTTCCATGGGACACTGTTTTGGTGGTCAAGTCTTGTAGTTTTGTAGAGCGCTCGCACTGCATGATTAAGAAGTCCCAAATCGCGATAAACCAACCCCAATTTTAAATAGGTTTCCGGATTATTGATATCGCGTTGTTTTGCTTTTTTGAGAGAGATTAATGCATCAGCCGGACGATTTAATTTTATGTAGATGTCCCCCAACCTGGCCCACAATTTTGCATCATTTGCGTCAAGGTCAAGAGAGATTTTATACGCATGGATGGCATCTTTGAGTTGATCTGATGCGTAAAAAAGATTTCCCAAATTTTTCCATGCGCTGGCCTTTTTGGGGTCCAATTCAATGGATTTTATGGTTGCAGCTAGCGCTTCGGATGGAAGCTGAGCTTCCTGGTAAGTAATGCCAAGATCCCCCCAGGTTGTGGCATCGGTTGGGTCGATATTCAATGAAGCCTTAAAAGCTGAAATAGCTTGTTCTGGAAAACCCAACCCCTGATTAACCAACCCCAGGGCAGCATAATAGCGTGCTTCAAGTTGGGTTAGTGAGTATTTTTTGGTAATTTCCAGGCCACTTCCCAATAGCTTTTTCGCCTGGTTATATTCTCTATTCGCCCAGTGCAGCGCTGCAAGCATGTGAATTAATTCGGCGCGAAATGCTGGCGCATTCTTCGATTCAGGAATTTCCTTGAGAAGTTCTTCGCGCAGGCTGATCCCATTAGGAATTTCTCTGGATATGTTGCTGGCGATCCACTCGGGCCAGTTTAAAGAATGTAGCATGGCTTTTATTCGGCTGGATGTTGGTTTGTCCGGCAATTCGATCATTCGGTGACGGAAAGACCAGAAATCGAGGGCTTGCAAAGGCAGTACATCTGCTTCAACTGGATTTAGCCAGAAAACAGCTCGAATTTGGTGATCGACAAACAGTTCACGGCGAATGTTAAGCGCACGATAGGCATTCGAATCTGATGAACCACCCCCATTATTTAATCCGGAGATAAAAAAAACGGTTTCTCTTCGCTCAGGATATTGTGAAAGAAATAATGGCACGTCGTAATTTTCTTTGTTAACTTCAAACCTGTAAACAGATTGCTTGATCTTGCGGAGTTTTCTTTCAAGCTGGAGTTGAGCATCCAGCAATACTAATTTCGAACGATATGAAGCCAAAAGGATGGATGGCCTTTGCCATTGATTGGCCAATTGAAGTTCTTCGAAAAGAGACAGAACCTGGTTACCGATGGAGGCAACCAGCTTGTTTCCCCGATTTTTATTTTGCGAATTCATTATTTACCCTTTGTCCGAAATTATGTGTTTTTGACCGGTATTGCCAATTTTGGAACTGTTTTGTCGTTGTGTTTTACCCAAACAATATAACCTGATAATTTTGAAATTAGCCGGCAATCAATTTTAGCATGTGAATTGATATTGCGTTCCTTTACTGGGCTGTTCGATATTTCACTTTGATATTGAATAGGGGGTTAGCTAATTTTGATTTTGTTCGATCAAGTTCTGTCGTTGATTTTTCAGCCAGAGGCGCATTCCCCTTACTGTTTTTGAATGTTGGTGTAACTCCCATCAACAATATTGATTGTTACCCAGCAATGGATTTCGGACCGACAAAATAATTTTGGCTATGTGATTGGATTTCGGATCAAATATTTGGAGTTTTTTACAAACTTAATAAGAAATAATTTTGAAATAAAGCAGGATATTGGTTGAACTGGTCATTAATGACCAGTTCAATGGTCATTAATGCTCTAAATCGGGGCCAAAAGTTGTTCACTGGAGGCCAACCCATGGTCATTTCTTGGGGTTTAGAACGCCATTATTATCGTTTTAAATGTTCCACTTTCATGGGTATGGTGTTTTGAG
>CAZLJB010000135.1:0-7670 GCA_964559195.1 uncultured Anaerolinea sp.
AATTAATTGAGCTGTAGGTGTTACCAACTACCGGGCCAAAAATTGTCAGAGCAGCAATCACCACGAGTGTTACAAAAACAAGGATCATCGCATATTCAACCATGCCCTGGCCCTTTTCCTTCAAAATAAACAACATGGAAATCAACCTCCTTTCGCTAAAATAATAACCCATTGAATAAGAATAAACCACAACAAAGATCAATTATATTCTACTGTTTTTTCGTAATAATACAAGCTTCCTACCAATTTTATCAGGTTGCGCCAGAGCGGTTTTATCACACGATGCATGGCGCAGGTGAAATTTTTTAAGCTGGTTCACCCGCCAACCCCAATTCTGGAGCAATACGCCGCATTGCAATAATGACATTCCCAACATGTTCCCAAAGGTCGATACCAAAATCCGCAGCGGCTTGTTCCATACCCGAACGATCGGTTCCGGCCGCAAAAGCTTTATCCTTCCATTTTTTCTTGACAGATGAAGTCTCTAGGTCATAAAGCGAGCGGGAAGGTCGCACGAGCGCCACTGCGCTGATCAGACCAGTAATCTCATCGCAGGCGTTCAGGGCCCTTTCCATCTGGCTGTCGCGTGAAACACCGGTATTATCACCGTGACTCAGGATAGCGCGCACAATGATGGCATCCACCCCGCGCTTCTCCAGAATAGGCGCGCCCGCGCTTGGATGCTCTTCGATTGTGGGATGAATTTCCCAATCAAAATCATGAAGCAAGCCGGCCAACCCCCACAATTCCACATCCGCGCCAAATTTCTCGGCATACAAACGCATGGCGGCTTCAACGCACAGCATGTGGCGCACAAGGCCTTCATTTTTGACATATTCACGTACAAAAACTAATCCTTCATCGCGTGTCATTAAGTATCCTCCGGAAAGATAGGCTCAGGGTCGCCAAGGATCGGCAAGGGACGGGTAATCACATCCGCAAAGGCAGTCAGGGTAGCAGGCAGCTCTCGGAAATTCCATAGTGACAGGGCTATTCTCTGGTAATGACGATTATTGGCTTCCACCCCAACACCATCCAGACCAAGCGCATTGCATAAAAACAAGGCGCGCGCCAGATGAAATTTTTGAGTGACAAGAATGGCTTCCTTTACGCGAAAAATTTCCTTCGCACGATAACAGGAATCATAAGTGCGCCGTCCCGCATAATCAAGCACAATTGCCGAGGCTGGCACTCCCAACTTAAGTGCATATTGGCGCATAGCCTCCGGTTCATTATATTCAACCAGGCTGTTGTCACCAGTCATTAATATTTTTTCAACTTTTCCAGCAAAAAATAGTTTGGCACCGGTTTCAACGCGATCCTGCAAAATGGGCGTTGGGCTGCCATCCCGCCACAAGCCTGCGCCAAAAACAATTGCAACTTTGCGGGCAGGCACTTCAGCTTCAGAATACGTTTTTTTCACCGCCAATTGGGCTGTAACCAGCCTGGCCGACAACACCAATACTAATAACGCCAAACCAAGAAACAAGAACATCCTGAACACCTTTATAATAATTTTCATCGCGAACCTCCAGCGATTTTACCAGCAATTTGCGGGTGGCTCTTTTGTCCATTATTTCCATTTACTCACATGTAGTTAGCCCGGGTTGAGAATATTGCCCAACTAAATAATTCGGTTTATAAAATTGTTTCATACAACCAGAGCAAGACGAACTGGAAGAAATGTGAAACTTTTTTAATGAATTGCTCGTATATTCATCAATCGTGAATTTTAAAGTTTGCGCACCAGGCAGCCTGAGAATAATGATTTAGACATAAGGAATAAACCCATGAATAAAACTATCTTTTCTGTATTGATCGCAATCCTGATCATCCTGGGGGCTGGCTATTATCTGGTACAAACCATTCAAAACAGCACGACCAGCTCCATCCAAAGCGCGGTCGCCCCATTTCAGCAAACCAACGCTGCGCTGCAAACCCAGGTAGCCGGGCTGCTGCATCCCACCCCAACCATTATCCCAGATCCTGTGACCATTATCCATGATGTACAGGCACTTGCGCGGTTTGAAACCATCCAATATTCAGTTGAAAAAGTAATCACCGCCGAAATCGGTCAGGGTAGTTTTGGATTCCTGTTTGGTGACAAACTGCTGTTCGTGGCACACGGAGTTGTTATCGCGGGGGTGGACCTGGGAAAACTCCAACCAGCCGATCTAAAAATGGTCAATGGCATTCTTAAAGTACATCTTCCGGCTTCTGAAATTTTCATCGCGACGCTGGACAATAATAAATCCTATGTATACGATCGAAAAACCGGGCTGCTAACCCGAGGCGACCAAAACCTGGAAGCCAATGCCCGCCTGGTTGCTGAAAACGAAATAAAAAAAGCCGCCCTGGATGACGGCATTCTTAATCAGGCCCAGCAAAATGCAGAGAGCTATCTATCCAAGTTTTTTGGCGCACTCGGTTTTCCAAACCCTGTCTTTGTAAAATGAGGCGGTCAGAATATAGAATATGCCTTATGAACGTTCCGTCCAGGAAGGATGGTCATATTTATTCAGGACCAGCTCTTCAGCCCGGCTAAGTTCTGCAAGCGTAAGTTCTCCTGGCTGGAGGGAAATATCGAGGCTCATCTCAAAAGCGCGCACAAATGCCGCCGCCGCTACATCCCAAGCAATTTGCGTACCAGTAACAGATTCAGCCGTCACAGCTCTGGAAAGTAACTTCTGCCCGGCTGCCAGGCGGGCCGGTTCGTCCGGAAAAACAAGGGCCTGTGTGATGCGCGTCAGATCACCATGCAGGGGAAAGGTGCCATGTTGCAGAATCCCTTCTTTTTTCCGGGCCTGAGCTGATCCAATCAATTTTTTACCACCTACCACAATTTCATAAGCCGAAGGAACTTCAAAACAAACCGGCCCTTTGGTGGCACTGGCAGGGGGAGCATTTTCCTCCATTTCGACAGGCAAACCTAAATCACGGACTGCAATGATCAAAGCTTTCGCCAGGCGCTGGTAACTTTCCAAGACCGTACCCGCTAAATGGGGCTCATCCGGGGGGGCTGCCACGGAATAAGTCAGTTCATCGGTATGCAAAATGGCCCGTCCGCCGGTCACCCGTCGAACAAGTTCCCAGCCATTCGCGCGAATACGCTGAAGATCAACATCTTTGAAAGATTGTGCATATCCAAGCGAAAGACAGGCTGGCTGCCAGGCATATAACCGAAAAGTCGGCAGGGATTCAGCGTGCCCAACCGCTTCGAGCACAGCCTCGTCAACTGCCATATTCCACGCGCCGCGCGCGGCTGGAGTAGAAATGTACCGCCAAATATCAGTCATTTGATTATTTCACCGTGAAGAACGGATTTCAAAACCAGGGAATTCGCCGCTGGAAATCTCTTCTTCCAACCGGCACTCATCCACACGAGAAGAAGGGGGGCCAGTTTTTACAGCCTGGATAAATTCATCAACCTGAGTTCGGCTGCCCTCAGCAATTGTTTCAACCATATCCCAATTGACATTCCGTACCCATCCAAGCACACCAATTTTCCTGGCATGATCGGCAACATAAGCGCGAAAACCAACACCTTGCACCCGGCCCCTGACCCAAATATGAACCCTGACAAACGCATCTGCCATCACGCCCGCTTCCCTGTGAACGCGCTGCCAATGGAGACAAGTAATAAAACTACCAGGATTGCCAGATACGGAAAGAGTTTCTTGAAGGCGGTTAAACCTGCATTCTCACCCAGTACAGTGGTGCGCCATTCATCTTCCACACTTTTGAGCGGCTGCCCAAGCGCCTGCTGCATCCCTTGATTACAATCCAACCCATCACCATAAGCACTTGTAAGCGCCAGCAGACCTGTTTGCCCAAATCTATCCACAATAAAGCGTGTGAACGACTCGGATTCAGCATAGGATAAAAAATTTCGGCCCTGTTCCGGGGGGAAAACCCCGCACAGCTTTTCAATCTGGATCAAGGTCCCATCTCCAGAAGCCTTTATTAATGCCAGGGGATAATCTGGATTGGCAGCAAGTTCGGCCTGGGTAGCAATTCCTTCGCTCAGCCAGACCGGCAGGCGTGAGTATCGTTCACCCATCAAATCGTAAGTCAGAATATGCGCCAGTTCATGTGGAATTTTCTGATCCATCTCGAGACCCTGGTCGGGACCCTGGACAATGGATACCAGCCCCAGGCGCAAATCAGGACTGGCATGGCCGCCAACAGTCGTCAAACCACCAATCTCAACCGCTCTGGTCTGTTCCGCACTGGATGCGTATATATAAACATTGATGGGTTTGGCCTGCTTTACGAGAAGCAAATCATTGACTTTCTGAATACCACGCCGGGCGGCATCCAGCGCGCTCTGCCCAAACGCCAGATCAGCATCGTGCCAGTGGATGGTAATGTCATCCCCGGTCAGAACCTGCCAGGCAAAGCGATTATCTTCATATTGAAAGAAATAGTCCTCGCTGGTAAGTTCTTCTCCGCTTTGAAGTTTTATCCGGTAATGATAGCGAATCGTTGAAAACGGCCGAACCGTGCCCTGGCTGAGGTCATAACGCTCAAAAGTATTACCCTGGGCGTCCACCTGGATAGGGAGAATACGGGTGGTATCCTCTCCGTCTGCGCGAAACAAAAGATAAGCTTCCGCGGGCTGGGCTGACAAGGCTATCTTTGCCTGAAAAGTGATATAAGTGCCAAACTCATAGGAAATCCCAAGATTGCTAACCTGGAGTGAGCCGGTTTGCTGGGCGCGAGCTGGTTGAAACCCGATCAGCGCGGCAGTGAGAGCAAGCATGAGCAAGGCAAGTGGGCGCATATTACTTCCCCAAGATTAGAATCAATGGTGTCAGTGTCAGTGGACTGAGCAGGGTGCTGACCAGGATGGTAGCTGAAACAAGGGAAGAATCCAGATGATATTCTCCGGCCAGGTTGGCATTGGCCACAGCCGCGGACATAGATGCTTCCATAATACCGGATTGGCGACCGGCTCCCGTAATGCCAAATAAAGATGTAAATGTCAGCCCAAGTATTGGGCCAGCTAACAAGCGTATCGCGCTACTCAATCCCAGCGCCTTTAAATTACCGGTCCAGCGCAGCTGGCGCAATTCCAAACCAAGAAGCAGGATCATGAGCGGTACGCCTGCTCCTGCCACCAGTGAGACAGTTCGATCTACAGACAGAGGCAGCTTAATATGGTATTCGTTCAAAAAGGCAGCCAGCAAAACAGCATAAAAAGTGGGTACTTTCAACACACCCAGGGCGGCGTGTTTTAGATCAAGGTGCCCTAACGAGGCAATCATGACCCCGAGCGTATTGGTCAGCAAAGATGAAAAAACTACGTAGATACTCGAGTGTGCCAGCGCATCCTGGCCAAAAGCAAAAGCAATCAGGGGCAGGCCATAATTGCCATTATTTGCGAACATGGAGGTAATTAACACGGAAACCAGCGCCGGACGCTCCATTTTGAATAATAAACCACCAACCAGAGCCAGCAGCCCTGATCCAAGCGTTACACAAATCACCAGGGCACCGGTTTTTAATATTTCGTCAATTGGAAGCTGACTATGAACGAGTAAATTAAAAATCAAGACCGGGCCAAAGAAAAAGAAGGATACCCGACCAACCGACCGGGAATCAATATCAAGAGTCTTGCCTAGCACAAAACCCGCCAGGCTGATGAGCATGACTGGAAGAATATTATTGGCGAATGTTATGAAAAGATCATTTAAAGGCATCAATGCTCAAAGGCACGTAATATTTTTTAATTGTAACCCTTTCAGGCAAATCAGGGGAGAAAAAGGATAAAAAAAGTTCGCCCGATTTAATAGATCGGACGAACCTGGTTTAGGAAAAACAAACGGACGGGGAATCAGTCTTTGTCATCAGTTAATTCATCATCCGGGTCAAAAGCCAGCATGTTGAATTCTTCCATGTCCTCGGTAAAGGAAAGGTTGGCCAGCGCATCTTCAAGGTACTCAATTTGATCATCGTCTTCCGCATCGGCCAGCAACGCTTCGATGAAGGTGCGCACATCATCACCGCCAATCTGAGAAAGCGACCAGATAATCGCCTGAAAAACATCATCATCCAACTCATCTTCCAACATATCCAGCAACGCTTGGCGTGCTGCCTTCAACTCCAGCTCACCGGCGCTCTGAACAGCAACCAGGCGGACGGGGACATCCTCACTGAGCAAGCCAATGATGATTTGCTCCTGCCAGCGGTTATCAGCCGAACGCCCGGCGGCGAAAAGCGCAGCTGCCTGCCAGAGCGGGTCCGGTCGATTAAAAGCTGATTTGATCAGTTGATCAAGTTCCGGCCGGCTGGAATACCCCAGGGCTTCGAGGGCCGCACGCGCCACGGAAGTGTTTTCACTGTTGGCAGCTTTTAGCAGGGTTTCTTCCACCAATTCGCGTTTTCCATCATGCAGTTCGCCCATCTCGCCCATGCGCACGAACTGGCCCAACACGGTCGCTGCACGCGCACGTGCCTCCGGTTCCGGGTCAGTCTGGATCATTTTTACCAGGGTCTGGATCAAGCGGGTGTCAATCGTCTCGTCCAGTAGTTTGAGGGCCTGGACGCGGATTTCGCCATCCTCGTCCTGCAGGAGCTTCGCAGCCACAGATTCAAATGACACCAGATTGTCTTCGTCATAGTGATCGGTCAGGTGTTTGAGCAGGGTACGTTTTCGCACCTGGCTCACACGCGGCCAGGTCTGGAGAAAAGCAGTCAGATCGCTGCCTTCAAGGTCACTAAAACGCGCCAGGTAGCGGGGTGGAAATGCGCGCTCTGTATCGGTGAGCGCCGCCAGGATATTGGAAAAGGGAATCTCTTTCATCTTTTTTTATGGTAATTTGATATTGGATGGATTAATAAAATCCATCGCGTTGATAAAGACCATCAATGCAATCAGGAGCAACATGGCTACCCCATTGATCACATTTTCCAGTTTATATGGGATACGACGTCGGAAGATAATCTCTGGCAGGGCGAACAGGATGCGTCCGCCATCCAGGGCCGGAATAGGCAGCAAGTTAAAAACAGCCAGCGAAACACTCAACATGGCAATTAACGAGAGAATATAGTTGGTCGGTTCGGAGCTGGGCTGAGCAGCCTGCCCGGTCGCCGGAGCTGTGCCAGAGTCTGACTGGCGGGTCTGAATATCGCGCTGGACAGCCTGGTTGAATATATCGTAAATCCCCTTCATGCCAATCAATCGCGCTTCACCCGGAGCAATGGCACCCTGGATTAGTCCGATAGGAATATACAGTATACCGGCAGCCTGCGCACCAGTGTAGACAAAACCCCCCTGGACAATTTCGCCAATCGTCGCCGCCCGGCGTGGATAAGCCAGCCCAACCCCCAGCGCACCTGCTTCTGCTGGCCGGCTGGAAAGCGGGGTGGCTGTAATTTTTAATGGCTGCCCAGCGCGCTCCATCGAAAATTCAATCGGGGTATCAATGCTGGCGCGGATCAGGTTGCGCGCCTGATCAAGCGTGGTGACTGGTACGCCGTTCACCGCCAGGATGATATCTTTGGCCTGAATCCCTGCCAGTTGGGCAGGAGAATCATTTGAAACATTATCAATCAATACTTTTCCTTCCACACCAACCCCGGTTTGGGCGATAATGATGGAAGTAACCACAATGGCAGTCAGCAAATTCATACCCGGACCGGCAAAAAGCACACCCAGGCGCTTCCAG
>CAZLJB010000136.1:0-7555 GCA_964559195.1 uncultured Anaerolinea sp.
TGCCGAAACTGTTGAGTTTCGTGTTCAGCTTTTTCATCATCGCAATTTTCTGGGTTAATCACCACCATATTGTTCACCAGATCGAAAAAGTTGACTCAAAACTTTTGTGGTTGAACACAGCCCTGCTTTTCTTCGCCTGCCTGTTTCCGTTTTTAACGGCTTTCATTGGCGATTATCCAATGAACCCATTTGTCGTGGCGCTTTATCCGATCAACATGGCGTTTTCTTCCATTGTCTTGGGAAGATTTTGGAAGCACGCTTTTGTGGATACAAACCTCGCTACCAGCACTTTAACACAGGAACAAAAGCAAAAACGCATACGCCAGGATAACATGTCAGCAATTGTGAATCTGGTTGCGGCGGCTCTCGCTTTTGTATGGGTTCCCATTACCCTGATGTTCATTGTCGTCATGCCGTTTCTATTTGTTGTGCCAGAATTCCTCTCCAACGCACCTGTAGAATAAACAAAGCCTTTACAGCCAAACATACTTGAAGGAGGCACCATGCTTGACCTTTCCCAGTATCGAGACCTCATTGAGCTGGACGAACCCTTTTCATCCTTCTCTCCCCGTTATACTGAAGAAGATGTTCGCAAGCTGGTTGATACCCTTCTCGTTCAAACCGCTCACTTGCGAGCCCAGGACACCGTCCAGAATGGCCCGTTGAACGCCCGGGATCAGTTGTATACCCGGCTGATTTCTCGCCAACCTTTTTCGCTCCCCGATGGCGTACTACAGCAAATAGACCATCTGCTCGCCTATGAACAAAGTCTTAAGCCTGTCATGGATGCATCGATCTTGCCGCTGGCGATCGCACGTCGCGAATTTTCGACCAGGGTTGCCCTCTGGCAGGGGGATATTTGCGCACTGAAAGTCGATGCGATTGTGAATGCTGCGAACAATCAAATGCTGGGTTGCTTCCAACCTTTTCACAAGTGCATTGATAATGTGATCCATGCCGCCGCCGGGCCGCGCCTGCGCGATGACTGCGCGCTCATCATGGACGAACAAAAAAAGCAGGAAAACATCCGCTCCGAAGAAACCGGCTGCGCCAAAATTACCCGCGCCTACCACCTGCCGGCGCGCTTTATTTTGCACACGGTTGGCCCCATTTATGAATCCCCGGCTCGTCACGCCACGTATGCCGACTTGCTTTCCAGATGTTACACCGCCTGTCTTGCGACCGCCGCCGAAATCCCCGGTATTCGCAGCCTGGCATTCTGCTGCATCTCAACCGGCGTTTTTGGCTTTCCAAATGAAGCCGCCGCGGGGATCGCCATCAATTCTGTTACGCGCTGGCTCGAAGCGCACCCGCATAGGTTTTCCCAGGTCGTTTTTAATGTATTCCTCGACAGGGATTTGATTATTTATCAGAATGAGATCAACCGGAGGAACAATTATGTCATCTGACACTTTCACCCAAAAACTGGAATAAGCCGCCCGCTACCTGGATGATGCCCTTATAATAATGCTATGGATGAGTTGCATTCCCTGGCTGAAAGTTTACGTTCTGTCCGATTCTTCGAACGCCTCACAGATGCGGATTTGTTGAATATTGTAGCAGGCGGACAGATAAGAAATTTCCTCAGCGGAGAAACAATTTTCTCGGAAGATGAAGCTTGTGCCGGAATGCATGTACTCATTCGTGGGCAGGTTCATTTGTGCAAAATGGGTCCGCAAGGGCAGGTAAATATCATGGCAATTGTTATCCCAGTAATTATGTTCAATGAGGTAGCGGTTCTTGATGGCGGCCCCAATCCAGTGACTGCAATTGCAGTGCAAGATTGCCTATTGTGGAAAATTAGTCATGATTCATTTCAAGCATTGCTCAAACGTTATCCTCAATTGGGGTTGGGGTTGCTGCGTATTCTGGCGGCGCGCAATCGGCAAATGTTGACACAGTACGGGGACTTATCATTCCGTTCGGTGCTGGCACGGGCTGCCAAGCTGCTGCTGGATTTGAGCAATTATGGGCAAATATCAATTAGCCGACATGAACATTCCATCAATGAGATGGCCAGCCGGATAGCCAGCGTGCCAGAGGCCATCAGCCGTTCGTTGAATACCTTTAAAGCTCAGGGCGTAATAACCAGCAACCGTACTATGATTGTTGTATGCTCTCCAGAAAAACTGGCCGGGTTGGCGCAGATTGACCCCCAGTTACTAAAATAGTAACGTATCCTGTTCCTGTTGCCTTTGAAATTAATCACCT
This sequence comes from uncultured Anaerolinea sp., assembly GCA_964559195.1. GTDB lineage: Bacteria > Chloroflexota > Anaerolineae > Anaerolineales > Villigracilaceae > UBA5195. The sequence continues at coordinate 2,212 of CAZLJB010000136.1, forward strand.
GATCGTTGAATTAGGTGATCGTTCATTCAAAAAATATCCCCAGCCGGGGATATTTTTATATTTTTGAGGGCCATTGCCTCGTTTTATTTTAATTTGACAAAAGTCAAAGACAAAAACCCTCATTTGTGATATTTTATACAAAAGGAAGTGTTTTCAAAAGATTTGAGATTTGCAAAATTCGTGTCTGGGATTTAAGGAGCGCTTCATGCAACTAATCCAATCTCGTTTCAATTACCTGTTCAAAACCACCAAAGGTCTGATCCTGGTTGCCATCGCCATGATTGGTCTGGAAACGGCTCTATTTGGAATGCTTTCTGGCCCAATGGCAGAGATGGGTGTGCGCGACTGGGTTATCAAGAACCTCGGTATGCAAATTGTTCAGGCCGAACGCGAAGGTCGGATCATCATTCTTTATCACTCGATTGCCATGGCAGTGGTAGCCATTGAAACCTATATGATCACAAGCCTGGTCAGAATGAAGCCATTTTATGTCAGCGCTGTCCGGGTATTAATCACAGTAGGTTATATCTTGACGATGATTTTTGGGATGGGCTTTGCCTATTGGGGTCACAATTGGGCCCTGCACGGTTTGTATATCACTGGTCTGTGCCTGATCTTTTTTGCAGGGATCCTGCTGACGATTGCTCTCTGGCCTTGGGATAAGGAATACAGCCAGCCAGACCCAGCCTACTCATCTATCAAAGGCTTCGATATGGAACGGGCTGCCTTTTTTACGGCATCGCTCGCCACATTGCTTTCTGTGCTCTTTGGTGCGGTACCTGGTTCGTACTATGGCAACGGATTCCAGACTTTCCTGGCTGAAAACATTATCCGCTATCCAGAGAAATCGCTGATGGAATTTGCGGTTATCGGCCATTTGCATATTATGCTGGCTCTGATATGTATCATGATCACGCTTATCATCGGCCGCTGGCTCGACTTCAAAGGTATTATGCACAAAATTGCCATGCCGCTGATGATTCTGGGTGCAATTGTGCTCAGTCTGGGCGTGTGGGGTGTGGTTACACCGCTTGAGCCGATTGCACACATGGTCATTTACGTTGGCGCGACACCCTCCATGGTCGCGGCATTATTGCTGCTTATTTGGAGTTGGCTAAAACTGATCCGCGAGGGCACAGCCAAACTCGAAAGACCAACCTTCGGACAAAAAATCGCTGCTCTGATCGCTGATCCCCTGCGCTTTGGCCCCACCTGGCAGATGTTGTTTATGAACTTCACTACCAGCGGTATCGGCATATTTATGGCGATTAAGCTGGAGAAGATTTTCCGCGTTTGGCCAGCCCGCGAAGAACGGATTGAACTGACCGGGCACTGGCATGTTCTTTCGGCCATTGTCGCCACGATTATTTTGCTTTATTACGGCGATATGATCGGCCTGAAAGGCAAACTCCGCAAAGTTTACGGCTGGGCGATCATCATTTTCTCCGATATCGCCTTTGCCGCGGTGACCATCTTCGAGATGAAACGCCTGGGTGTAAGCGAGGCCACACAACAGCCGCTTGTTAATTTCGTGATGCTGTTGATCGACTTTGGTCTGGGCATGCTGCTCGTCATCCTCGCCACAGTAATGGTTTGGCGTTTGTTGGATCTGTTCAAAGGCAAAGGACGCTGGGTGGAGGAAATTGATCAGGAATTATCGCAGGAGGTGAAATGATGAAGCGCCTGATCCTCCTCCTTGCCATGATCGCCGTGCACCTGACCGGGTGTGCAACTGTTGATTTAAATGCCCCGATATTAACCTTTGATCCTGGTGTGGATCCTGCCACCTGGGCCATTATCCCGTCTGGTGAATTTCTCTCGGGCCAGGAAGCAGAACCGACCACGATTGATTACGATTACGAGATGATGATTACAGACGTCACTGTCAGCCAGTATACAGGCTATTTGACGGAAGCGCTGGCGAAAGGTGATATGAGGGTTGGCGAATTTAATGGAAAAAAGACTATTGTCGGCTTTTATCCAGGGGATGTGTTTCACGGCGTAAAACACGAGGAAAAAATCAAAGCCGGTGATTGGATATTTGTCCCCCTTGAAGATCTGGCATCCCGCTTCACCTTCGATGGCACCACTTTCGCTGCAAAAACTGGCTATGAGAATCATCCAATGACCAATGTTACCTGGTTCGGGGCCTGGGCTTATTGTGGCTCTGCCGGTGGGCGACTGCCGACCGAACTGGAGTGGGAAAAAGCTGCGCGTGGTACAGATGGACGCGCCTTGCCCTGGGGTGAGGAAATGGCGTTGAACCGCGCCAATTTCTATTCCAGCCGTGACCCATTAGAGAACATGGGTTCGTTTGGTTCGCGGACCAACCCGGTTGGTTTTTATAATGGCAAAACCTATGGAGATTATGTTACCTTGAGCAACGCCAGCCCCTACGGTCTTTACGATATGGCTGGAAACGTCTGGCAGTGGACCGGCAATGTGTATGAAGGCATGCACTACCGCTTTATGCGCGGCGGCTCAAAAGATACATATGATATGGATTTGCGCATCTGGGTGCGCAACAATGCCACACCGACCTATTTCAGCCCAGGGGTGGGTTTTCGCTGCGCGAAATAATTGACCCGTGTCGCAAAACCGCCTGCCTATCCGGAGAAACCGCGTATGAAGCCTCAATCAAAAATACAAAATCTGAATTCTAAAATCCAGCTCTACTGGCCGTTGATCAAGTCCATGCAAACCGGGTTGCTGCTGGCCACCGGCATGGCAGGCTATCTTAGCGCGCATACTCCTTTCCGTTTACTTGTTTTCCTGGGCTTATGCGCCAGCCTGTTTTTATCGATCAGCGGCTCAACCATCTTGAATATGTGGTATGACCGCGACATCGACCGGGTGATGGATCGTACCCACAACCGGCCGTTGGCCGCGGGGAAAATTGGCCAACGGGAGGCGCTCCGCCTGGGTTTGATACTTTCAGCAGTGGGTGTGGCTTGGGCTGTGGCAATCCAACCACTTTTTGGACTGGTGGTTTTTGCAGGCTTGTTCTTTGATGTGGTGGTATACACCATCTGGCTGAAACGTCGTACTTGCTGGAGCATCGTTTGGGGCGGGATTTCGGGTGGTATGCCAATTCTGGCGGGCCGGGCACTGGCAACCGGGCAAATTGATCTGATCGGGGTCTTGTTAACAATGGCCGTTTTGTTCTGGATACCTACCCATATTCTGACCTTTTCGATGCGTTATTTTGCCGATTACCAGGCCGCGAAAGTACCCACTTTCCCATCCAGCTATAGTTTCGAGACCACCCGGGCGATTATTGCGCTTTCAGCTATGATCGCGGCAGCCAGTATTGGCGTGGCGGGTGTGATGATTGGCGTTCAAGCCGGTTCGTTGCGTTTGATGGCGGTCCTTTCCATAGGACTTTTGCTGCTCTCCTTCGCCACCATCGCCCGCCCGTCTGAACGCGTCAATTTTGGGCTGTTCAAGTATGCCTCACTCTACATGCTTGCTTCTATGTTTTTACTGGCTGTCTAATGAAATCCGGATTTCACTTTATTCAAGATTACAGACCTGCAGCCCATAAAATCTGGCTGTACGGTTTGGCTGGAACAGTCTGGTTGGGCGTTGGGATTATGCTGGTTGTTTTTTCATCGCGCTGGCTCAAACCAATTGCGCTCGCCCCCATGCTTGGCCTCATTCTGGCCGGGATTGCGCTGGCATCTCCCATTTATTTCTTCGGGTTTTCAAAACTTGCGCAGAAAAACATTCGCCGCATCGGCGCGTATGCCAAAGAACGAGTCTGCCTGTTCGCTTTTCAGGAATGGAAAAGTTATCCATTGGTGGCATTCATGGTTTCACTTGGCGTTTACTTGCGCAGCTATTCGGCCCTTCCCAAGCCTATCTTGGCGGTTCTTTATCTGGGGATTGGCGGCGGGATTTTCTCTGCTAGTCTGCATTACTTTGCTCATATCCTAAGCTTTTTCAAGGTTGATGTGAAAAGGGATTCGAAATGAAGATTTCCATGCTTGACCGTGTTTTACTATTGCTGACCGGATTATTGGCAGCATATCAGGTAGCTGTAGGTATTAATGGATTGGGGAACATACCGATGATCGCCTACACGGTTGCTTTTGGTGTGCTGCTGGTGGCCGGACTATTGATCATTATCCTGGGTTTTGAAATCCTTGACAGCCCCGTGGTAGTTATTGTTTCAACGATCATTCCGCTTTCACTTTCTCTTGGTCTGGTGTGGGAGCATCTGGAGAATTGGCGCGGCCTGTATCTGGGTTTCGTGATTGTCGGTTTCCTCGCCATCCTGCTAACGCGTTCCTACTCCATGCCAGGCCCCGTTCTGAAACCGGGTTTACCTCGAAAACTACCCACGATTATCCTGGCATTTGTACACGGTATCGCCGGGCTGATAATATTTTTGCTTCCCAGTATCCTGGCAGCCAATGGCACGATGAAACCTGGCTTTGCGCTAGTCGGACTGGGTGGCGCTTTGATCGGCATCGGAGGTTTGCTGCTCTCGTTTTTAAAAGCTGGGAAACCTATTTTGCCTAAGGAGACGATTCTACGCATTCTGCCCGGATTACTATTGCTTATGACGGTAGCATTTGTAACCGGGTTCAGCATCAGTTAATTCTTGGAATCATCAATGTCAGTAAGCCCTTTCAAGTCTACACTTTCATCTGGAGGTAAACATGTCTCAAAATAGCTTTTTTGCCAAAGCATTGCGTTTCATCGGGATCGTATTAATGGCACTCACCGCTGGCTTTACCCTGCTGGGTGGTGTGGGCACAACCTGCGCGGCGCTCTTTCCCACCAATTGGGATTCGATGGCGCCCCTTGCAACCTTCCAGTGGTTGTATATCCTTTTTGTTCTCACTGGAATTGCCATTGGTATAGCCGGCATCCGTGCTACAGTGTTACTCGTCAAGGGAGCGCCAAAAGCCTACCGCGATACACTCTATGCGCTTATTGCAGGTATTGTTATTGGAAGTATTCATATACTGGTTTCGCGCGCCTTGCGGAGCAAATCTATGCCAGTGGATGCCGTCGTATACACCACTGTCTTAACCCTGGTTATTTTCCTGCTGTTCCGCATCCCGGTCATCTGGCAGGGTGTAGACTTTGCGCAAGCCAGGTCTGACGGAAACCTGACAGGCGGTGCAGCGGCGATTGTAGTCGGTATATTCACTTTCTTTATCCAATATTTTATGGCGCCCACCCATACCTGGAATGGGGTCAACTACGCGGATGCTTTCCACGTTTCGATGAATATCACCGGCGCTGTGCTTATGCTTGGCGGATTGGTACTTGCCTGGGTTCCCGGAAAAGTCAAGTGGTTGGCTATTCGGCCCTCAGGTGTCAATTCGGTGAA
>CAZLJB010000137.1:0-7465 GCA_964559195.1 uncultured Anaerolinea sp.
CCATTCCTGCTGTGAAAGAGTTGATGCTCAAAGCAGTTAATGCCAAAAGCGTGGAAGAATTTTACGCCGATATTCCGGAAAGTATTCGTTTCAAGGGTAAGTTGAATCTACCAGCACCATTCTTGTCAGAAGCGGGGCTGGTACGGCATATCGAAGGTTTGTTGAATAAGAACACCAGTACTCGTGACAACTTGAGTTTTCTGGGGGCCGGTTGTTACCAGCATCATGTCCCGGCTGTGTGTGACGAAATCAACTCACGGGGCGAGTTCCTGACGGCCTATGCAGGCGAACCTTATGAAGATAAAGGGCGCTTTCAGGCGCTTTTTGAGTACGAATCGATGATGGGCGAGTTGCTAAATATGGATGTCGTCAATGTGCCTAGTTACGACGGCTTTCAGGCGGCGGGTACGGCGCTTTTGATGGCCGGTCGGATTACAGGGCGCTCTGAAGTATTGATCTGTGGGACGATTGACGCGGACCGGCTTTCGAAAGTACGCGATTATATCCGGCCCCAGCTTTTGCCAGTGCTGGTTAATTATTCGTTTTCTTCCGGTTTGTTGGATTTGGCCGACTTGGAAGCCAGAATTTCAGAGCGGACAGCCGCCGTTTATTTTGAAAACCCATCCAGCCTGGGATTGGTTGAAACACAGGCGGCGGATATCGCGCAAATTGCGCACGAGCATGGTGCTCTGTGTGTTGTCTATGCTGACCCGATCTCCTTGGGTGTTCTCAACCCACCCGTGGAATATGGCGCTGACATTGTTTGCGGAGATATTCAACCACTTGGCATGCATATGTTGTATGGCGGTGGTCAGGCCGGCTATATTGCTACTCGCGATGATCCAAAGTTTGTACTGGAATATCCATCACGCCTGTTTGGCGTTTCATCTACGATTGTGGAAGGTGAATATGGTTTTGGTGATGTGGCCTATGAGCGCACATCTTTTGCGCAGCGTGAGGAAGGCAAGGAATGGGTAGGAACAGCTTCGGCTTTATGGGGCATCACGGCTGGTGTGTACCTGGCTTTGATGGGCCCGCAGGGCATGGTTGAAATTGGTGAGAGAATTATGCAAAGGGCCGAATATGCCATCTGCAAGCTGCGGCAGCTTCCGGGAATTCGGATACCATTTGATGGGATTCACTTTAAGGAGTTTGTGGTTGATTTTAACGGCACAGGTCAGACAGTTGAAGAAATCCAGCAAAAATTACTTCAAAAAGGGATTTTTGGTGGCAAGGATTTAAGTCATGAGTTCCCTGACATGGGACAGGCTGCATTGTATGCAGTAACCGAGGTCCACAGCCAGGCCGATATTGACCAGCTGGTGGCAACTTTGCAGGAGGTGTTGAGATGAAACCAGTTGCCCCTAAACCCATGCCAAGACGTTTTCAGCAGGCCAGTTGGGATGAGCCGATAATATTTGAATTAAGCCAGCCAGGCGCGCGTGGTGTGCTGGTTCCGGAAGTGGAAGATGCCATCGTTCAGGAAGTTGGTGATGTTGCGTCCCGGCTGCCGGAAGGCTTGCGTCGGAAAACTGCGCCAGCCTTGCCAGAAATGGCGCAACTCCATGTTCTGCGGCATTATGCTCGGCTCTCCCAGGAAAATCTGGGTGTTGATTTGAATATTGATATTGGCCAGGGTACCTGTACGATGAAATATAGCCCCAAGGTTAACGATCAACTGGCGCGCTCGCATAAGCTGGCAGATCTGCACCCTTTGCAGGCTGAATCAACGGTACAGGGCATCCTGGAAGTGATGTGGCGGTTGGAGCAGTGTCTGAAAGAGATTTCAGGGATGGAGCGCTTCAGCCTGCAGCCCGGGGCCGGTTCGGCGGCGATTTATGCCAACGTAGCAATGGTGCGCGCTTACCACGAAGCGCGTGGTGAAGGCAGTCAGCGCGACGAACTGATCACGACCATCTTTTCACACCCATCCAATGCGGCCTGTGCCAAAGTGGCGGGTTACAAGGTCATCACCATTTATCCAGATTCGGATGGCTATCCTGACTTGGCGGCTTTTAAAGCGGCTGTTTCCGAGCGTACCGCGGCCATGTTTGTCACCAACCCAGAAGATACAGGTATTTTTAACCCGCGCATCCAGGAATTTATTGAGGCAGTCCATGCGGTTGGTGGGCTGTGTGTCCATGACCAGGCCAATGCCAATGGCATCATGGGCATTACGCGCGCGCGCGATGCCGGATTTGACCTTTGCCACTTTAACCTGCACAAGACATTTTCCACCCCGCATGGCTGTGGTGGTCCTGCAGCGGGCGCCTGCGGTGTTTCGCCGGCCCTGGTACCTTTTTTGCCCAAACCAACCGTTGAGTTTGATGGTCATAAGTATTATCTCGATTTTGATCGCGCCCAAAGCGTGGGGAAGACCCGCCCATGGTATGGGGTTGCCCAGAATATTCTTAAAGCCTATGCCTGGATCATGTCGCTGGGGGCGGACGGCCTGCGTGAAGTATCTGAAGCGGCTGTACTCAACAACAATTATTTGCTCAAAAAAGTGCTCGAAATCCGCGGTGTGAGCGCTCCATATGCCAGGGGCAAACGTCGGATTGAACAGGTTCGGTACAGTTGGGAGCAGCTCAGCGCTGAAACGGGCGTACATTCTGAGGAAATCGGTTTCCGCGCTGCTGATTTTGGCACTCATTATTGGACCAGCCATCACCCATATGTGGTACCTGAGCCGATGACGCTTGAACCAACAGAATCATATTCCATGGCGGATTTGGATGAATACGTTGCTATTCTTAATCAGATTGTGGATGAAGCCTATCACAACCCGGAGATCATTCATTCCGCTCCGCACAACAGCACCGGCCACAAGATTAACCACGAAGCTTTTGATGATCCGGCTGAATGGGCCGTGACCTGGCGCGCCTATAAACGGAAAACAGCCTGACCATGACCTTGTTTTCAATAACGATTTTTGCAAATCCAAGGTTTCGAGTGTATGGGCAATGAAGGAACTATGCGCCTGGGATTGATTATTAATCCCGTGGCTGGCCTGGGTGGTCGAGTAGGGCTGAAGGGCAGCGATGGCGCCGAGATCCAGCAGAAAGCTCTGGCATTGGGAGCCAAACCTTGCTCCCAGCAGCGAACTCTTTTAGCATTGGAGGTTCTTGTGCCAGTGCGCGAAAGGCTTGAGCTCCTGACAGCTCCTGCAGAAATGGGCGAGAATATGGCGCGCCAATCCGGGTTTGCACCGACGGTGGTTGGGGCAGGCGCCCGGCCAGCATCTACAACCAGCGCAGAAGACACCATGCGGGCTGGGCGTGAAATGCTGATCGCCGGGGTGGATTTGATCCTGTTTGCCGGTGGAGATGGTACCGCCCGAGATATCCTGGCGGCAGTAGATTGCCAGGTTCCGGTGTTAGGAATTCCGGCTGGGGTTAAAATTCACTCGGCTGTTTTCGCCACGCATCCGCGGGTTGCGGGGCAGCTGGCACTGGATTATTTACTGGGAGATGCGACCCAGCTGCGTGAAGCCGAAGTGGTTGACCTGGATGAGGCAGGATACCGCCAGGGCCAGGTGGTTACGCGGCTATACGGTTATCTTAAAGTGCCTTATCACCCGCATGGACTCCAGAATCGCAAGGCCCCTACGCCTGCCACGGAAACCGTGCGCGGTCAGGCCATTGCCGCTGATGTGATCGAGAGCATGCAGGCGGGCTGGTTGTATATTGTTGGCCCGGGTACCACAACGCGGGCCATTGCTGAACGTCTCGGTTACCCAAAAACGCTGGTGGGTGTGGATGTGTATTCCAGGGATGGGTTGGTGGCATTGGATGCGGATGAAGCCGGCTTGCTGAAACTGTTGGAAAAGCAGCCCGCCCGGATTATTGTCACCCCGATTGGCGGGCAGGGTTTTATCTTTGGGCGTGGCAACCAGCAAATTTCTGCCCCTGTTTTGAGAAAAGTTGGCCGGGAAAATATCATGCTGGTCAGCTTGATTGAGAAATTGAATGCACTTAAGGGCGAGCCTCTGCTGGTTGATACCGGAGACGCCGCCCTGGATGCGAGTCTGTCGGGCTATTTACCGGTTATCACCGGTTATCACGAAAAAGTTGTTTATCGCGTGTCGGCTTGAGACCTGGCCCGACAGGCCGAAAACCTGTTGTCGGGGTTGGTTCCTGACGTGAATATTTAATAAACTTAGGAGCAGGTATGAATACTCTCAGTAACAAGGTGGCGTTGGTGACTGGCGCAGCTTCGGGGATTGGTCGTGCGACTGCATTGTTGTTTGCCAAGGAAGGCGCAGCCGTAGCGGTGGTGGATATTAACGCCGGGCAGGGTCAGGCCGCAGTGTCGGAAATTGAAGCGGCAGGCGGAAAGGCCATTTTTATAGCTTGTAATGTTACCAGCGCTGAAGACTGTCGTCAGGCCGTTGAAAAGACAGTCGCCGCTTTTGGCGGGCTGCATATTCTGTTTAATAACGCTGGGATCATCCGCCGTGCGAATGTAATTGACACCACGGAAGATGAATGGGACCGGGTTATGGCGGTCAATGTAAAATCCATCTTCTTGATGAGTAAATATGCCATCCCTTACATGGAAAAAGCGGGTGGTGGTTCGATCATCAATACCAGCTCAGGCTGGGGTCTAAAGGGTGGTGGAAACGCGATTTCTTACTGCGCTTCAAAAGGCGCGGTCACCAACATGACACGCGCCATGGCAATTGACCATGGCAAGCAGAAAATTCGGGTCAACGCGGTTTGCCCGGGTGATACGGATACGCCTATGCTGCGCAACGAGGCCAAACAGCTGGGGGCGTCGGAAGATAGTTTTATGGCCGAAGCTGCCGACCGGCCGCTGGGCCGTTATGCACAGCCGCTCGAAATTGCCCAATCCGTGCTTTTTTTGGCGAGCGAGGCTGCCAGTTATGTGACCGGTACAGCCCTGCTGGTGGATGGCGGCGGGCTGGCCTAAAATTTATGCCGGGCTGTCTGGAAGAGATGTGGACAATATGACTCCAAATGACTGGGAAAACCCCCTGCTCCAGGGGCGCAACCGCGAAGCGGCGCATGCCACGCTGATGCCTTATCCGGATGAAAGATCGGCCTTGGAAGGCAAGCGACTGGATTCAGCTTTCTGCCAGACATTGAATGGAGAATGGCTTTTTCAGCTTGCTGCAAACCCTTGCGCAGCTCCTTCATTTCATTTGCCAGATTATGATGTTTCGGCCTGGGCTCCAATTGTTGTGCCTGGAAACTGGCAGCTGCAGGGATATGATGTTCCTTACTACACCGATGCCCAATTGCCTTTTCCACCTGATGATGTGCCGCGGGTTCCTTCCACAGAAAATCCAACTGGTTGTTACCGTCGCGTTTTTACGGTTCCGCAGGCCTGGCAGGGACGTCAGATTTTTCTGACCTTTGAAGGCGTAGATTCAGCTTTTCACTTCTGGGTCAACGGTGTTGAAGTTGGCTTCAGCAAAGACAGCCGTTTGCCGGCTGAGTTTAATGTCACTACGTATTTGCAATCTGGCGAGAACTTGCTGGCAGTCAGGGTTTATCGTTGGTCGGATGGCACCTATCTTGAAAACCAGGATATGTGGCGGTTGAGCGGAATTTTCCGAAATGTTTTTCTCTGGTCTGCGCCGGAGGTTCATATCCAGGATTTTCAGATTAATGCGAGCCTGGCGGATGATTACCGGCGGGGTGTTCTTGATCTGCAGACCTTCATTCACCATTACAATCTTGACCTGGTTGGCTCCGAACTGGTTCTGGGCCTGTATGCCCCTGACCAGTCCTTGCTTCTGGTGGAAAAACTGGCTGTGCCTGCTCTGGCTGAGGCCTGCCTGGAATTTCACCGGATCTTGCCGGAGGTTCAGGCATGGTCTGATGAATCACCCGATCTTTATACGCTTGTGTTCAGGTTACAAAATTTGAATGGGGAAATACTTGAAATTTTGAGCGCCAAGGTTGGTTTCCGCAGAGTGGAGATTCGGAATGGACAGCTTTGCCTGAATGGCAGGGCTGTGCTTATAAAAGGCGTCAATCGTCACGAACATGACATGCTGAACGGGCACGCTATCAGCGCGGCATCCATGGAGCAGGATATACGCCTGATAAAACAGTTTAACTTGAACGCAGTTCGCACCTCGCATTACCCAAACTGCCCGCGCTGGTATGAATTATGCGACCAGTATGGCATCTTGCTTTTTTCTGAAGCCAATATTGAATGTGATGGCGCACTGGCCTATCTTTCGAAATCTGAAACCTGGCGTGAGGCCTTCCTGGCCAGGTTGGGTCGTATGGTTGCAAATTTCCGTAATCATCCGGCAGTGATCGTCTGGTCTTTAGGGAACGAGTCAGGTTGTGGTTCAAATCATGAAGCCATGTCTGCCTGGGTGCGACAAAATGACCCGACCCGCCCGGTCCACTATCACCCGGCGGGTGAAGCGCCTATTACTGACATCATTGCACCCATGTATCCAGCCGTGGAGCGTATTATTGAGCTGGCAAAGAAAAAAGATACCCGCCCGATCATCATGTGCGAGTACGCGCACTCCATGGGTAATTCCAGCGGAAACCTGAAGGAATACTGGGAAGCTATCGCGAGCTACCCTCGTTTGCAGGGCGGTTTCATCTGGGATTGGGTCGATCAAGCCTACCGGCGGGTCAACGAGACGGGTTGTGAATGGTGGGCTTATGGTGGTGATTTTGGCGAAGAGCCAAATGATGGGCCGTTTTGCATGAATGGCCTGGTGGCTCCCGACCGGTCTGTGCACCCCGCTTTGTGGGAATACAAGAAAATTGTTGAGCCGGCTATGGTTCAGGCTGTTGATCTTTCTAACGGGCGTTTCCTGGTTCACAATCGTTATTGTTTTTCCAACCTGAACAGGTTGCAAGCCGGGTGGCGTCTGACGGCCTGGCATGCCGGTGGTGAACTAATTCGGAACGGGGTATTGCCAGTGCTGGACGTACCCCCAGGCGGCAGCCTTGAATTTAGTATTGAGGAATTCGACCGGATAAAAAACGAGTTTCAGGGTGGCCCCGTGTTTTTTGAAATATTCTTCAACCTGGCAGAGGTAACGGACTGGGCGCCCAAGGGTCACCCGGTCGCCTGGGGCCAATGGGCGCTGGCAGGTCAGGCTGTCCCCAGGTTGGGTGAAATACGTGAATTTAACCAGCAGCCTGAATATCCGCTCAGTCTGGGTGGTTTATTAGGTAGTGCGCCTCGTTTGAATTTCTGGCGTGCGCCCACAGACAATGATATTGGCACTTATGGCGCTGAACGAATGTTGTATGCCTGGCGCGATACAGGTCTCGACCGGCTGGTTGAGACAGTGACCGGTGTCCAACGTGACCAATCGCGTGTGGTGATCACTTCGCGGATTGCGCCCCGTCCCAGCCTGGGACATTCAATGTGGTGGGATTGGCTGCTGGGGCAGCTGGCGCTGGTTTTGGATCAGAGATCGGAAGAGCACACGTCTGAACTCCAGTCACCTGAAGCTATC
>CAZLJB010000138.1:0-7455 GCA_964559195.1 uncultured Anaerolinea sp.
CGTGCTACAATCTTATCAAACTTATTCCATTTCGAGCAACCCTGTGAGTAGATACAACCTCCAGAACCCGTCCGTCACGTTCAAACAATTGGACTGCTCGGATCAGTTCATCAATCGCGGCAGGAAACTTATCGCTATAAACCAGCAAACATCCGTATTCCATTCGGAAGATGGCTTCCTCTGCAAGAGATGTATTTTGTTGAACGTGCACAGACAGGTCGACTAGCAGCGCCTCGGCTGCGGTCAGACGAATCCCCAACCGGGCAATCCGCGCCTTGGCGATCGAGGTATAAAAGATTAAGAAAGAGTGCCCCAGTTGAGACGCAATCACCAGCGCCTGGTCAAAACATTCATCAGCGCGTTCAATCTCATTCAAATCAGCGAGCAAGTCACCCAAACTGCTCAAGGCCAGGGCCTGGGCATGGACATAACCGCTTCTTTGGGCGCAACTGATGGCACTTTCAAGTACCTGGAAAGCTTTTTCATACTCTCCGCGATAATGGTACAAGACCGCCAGGTTATTCATCAAAGTGGCTTGCCAACCCAGGTTACCTGTGTCCTCCCAGGCCTGTAACGCTATTTGATAATGTTTAATTGCGATTTCGCTATTTCCCAGCGTGTGGTTCAGCGCACCCAATTCCATTTCCAATACAGGTATGCGGGTTTCGTCTTTGAACACAATAAGCAGCTGCAGCGCTTGCTCAAATAGTGGTTTTGCTTCAATAGTTTGGCCAAGGCGAAACAAAACCAAACCTTTTACACGCAGGGCTGCCGCAAATGCAATTTGAAACTGCCTTTGTGTATTATCTTTGGTAATGATAATGGTTTCATTCGCATCTTCAAGTGCACGAACCAGGTCGCCTAATTCACGATAAGCGGCTGCACGTCGGATTAATGCCCCGGCCAGGTTCTCAAGATCCTGGCTGGCTCGAAATTCTGTTTCGGCCTGACTTAATAGCGAAATCCCGAGCTGAACTTCTCCCTGAGTATAAGCAACCGCTCCCTGTAGTGAAAGCAGCCTGGGATTTTGTTGCAAAACTGCCACCGGCAAGTTTTCCAACCAGTTTCCCAATGTCACAATGCGTCCACTCAAGATAAAAGTGGATCCAGTTTTTTCGATCAGCCCAATCAGTGCTTCCAAATCGCCAAGGTTCTTATAAATGTGGTGAGCTTTTTCCCAATCCTGGCTCTCGCAATAGTACGAAGCCAGCTTCATCATTACTTCCCGGATGATGCTGGGGTTTTCTTCCTGTAATTTTGTCTGAAGATATTCCTGGAACAGATGATGGTAACGGAAATACAGCCCATCAACACCCACCGGGATGGTAAAAATGTTATTATCCTGAACAGCAGTAAACAGAGTTTTCCAGTTCAGGTGTTTATCCGGGAAAAGTGGATCCAGAACAGCAGCGCACAGGCTGATACTGAAATCATCAAACAAGGATGTCAGCAAGAGAAACTCTCGCATTTCTTGTGGCTGTTTTTCCAGTATTTCCCGCGTGAAATAATCATACAATTCGATGCCGGTTTTGGCTGCGGCTTTTTTTTGTCCGGCGCGTACATCCTTGCTAGATGAGCCTGTCAAAACAATGGAAGTTATCCAACCATCAGTCTTATTCGCAATTTCTTCTGCATCCGCAATTGAAAGAAACTTTCCATAGTTTTTTGCAAAAAGGGTTTGAATTTCTTCTGGCAAAAATGCCAGATCTTCCAGGCTCATCCCACCCACCTGATCCCTTGCGACTAATAAATGCAAATCGGGCAAGGAAGCCAGCAAGCGCGAGGCCAGTATTAAATGACAATGCTCGCCGGCAAGCTGTGTAAATCGATTAATAAAAATACGGATTTCTGGCACAGGATCGATGAATTGGTAATCATCCAAAACAATAGCGAAATGTTCATGAATGGTCTCATATATTTCATTGGTTAGATTGACAACAATTCTTTCATTTTCCTTTTCGATCGAGACAGTATTCATCAACATGCTGGTTGATTCAGCCCCGAAGAGAGGAAAGCTTTCCTGGATGCTGGCAATGAAATATGAAAGAAAGCGTTGTGGTTCCTGGTCCAGAATATCAAGCGACAGCCAGCAGAAAGGAATTTCGCTCTTATCAACCATATCGATTAACAAGGAAGTCTTCCCATAGCCTGCCGGGGCAGAGATCAGGATCATTTTTTTATTTAACAGGGAATGTATGCTTTCAATTAAGCGCGGACGCGTAACAAGACCCACCCTTCGACGAGGAGCAATGATTTTGGTCTTGCTGATTGGAAAAACAGTCTCGATCCGCATTTACCAGTAAAAAGTTAATAACATGAGCCGGTTTAGATACACAATAAGATTATTTACACCCGGAGCCGGACTTGTAAAAAACCACAAGCTTGTAAATGAAGCTTAAAAATGAGCTGGCTAATAAGATTATCTGATTACAGACTCCATTGTGGATTGTGTTAAAAAATCTTTCAAAAGCTTGACTCTGTAATGTGTCATGGTTGGTAGGAAGTATTGACCTGTACAACTACTGGGTCCGCCGAATCATACACAAAACCGGTGGGCTCGTAAAGGATGCGTTTTTCGAAAGCATCCAATCGGATGTGATAAATAAAATTTTACACCAATAAATGATACACGGTGCAAAATGGCGGGGCAGCACAACAAATTACTGAGGAATGAGACGTATCGGTTGGATGTGTAAATTTACCTTGATGATACCATTTCCCGCAAACCTGTATTACTTATAAATTTTTTCGAAATACTACAGAGTACCCAAGATTTCCTAGACCTACGTCAATAATGGATAAGCAAATTCTATCAAAAACACAACATGCAGGGAAAACCACTGGCTGGGTGGCACGTTTGGTTGAAATCTAATCAATCAGGCGAGATCGTTATCCATTATTCAAGCAAAACTTCAGGACGCAGGATATGCTGATTTAAATTTTTTTGGGGAAAGTGAGTCTGCTGAAGGAGTGATTTGAAAAAAACAAGCGTGCAAATTATAGAAAACCAGCTCCATTTTCCGTTACCAATTACAGCCGGTTCAAAAAAAGTGTTTGATGTATGATTTGAAGTCGATACCCACGGATTTATAGATTTTTGAGACGGTAGCCCACACCAGGTTCGGTCAGAATAAATTGCGGACGGCTGGCATCCAACTCAATTTTTCTGCGCAAATTACTCACATTAACACGCAGCAAATGGATCTCATTTTCGTAATGTTCGCCCCAGACCTGTCGTAAAAGTTGGTGATGCGTCAACACCCTACCCGAATAATGCACAAGTGTGCGTAGGATATCATATTCAGTTGGGGTTAACGTGACGGGTTCTCCGCGTACGCTGACGCTTCTTCGGGCCATATCGATGACCAGTTCACCCAATTGAAAAATAGGGTTATTTTCTGGCTGTGCCGAACGACGAATTGCGACACGAATGCGGGCCATTAATTCTCCAATGCCAAAAGGCTTCGTAAGATAATCATCCGCACCTGCATCCAGAGCCGCGATTTTATCTTCTTCGCGGTCGCGTACAGAAATAACAATGATGGGAATTTGAGTCCATTCACGCAAACGGCGCGTGACTTCAACACCGTCCATGTCAGGCAGACCCAAATCCAAAATGACAAGATCGGGTTGGTTCAGGGTAGCAGCCTGTAAAGCTTCGTCGCCAGTGGCTGCTTCAATAACCGCATATTGACTGCCCAATGATGCTTTAAGAAAGCGCCGGATGGCCCGTTCGTCATCCACAATCAAAACCCGCAAGACGGTGTCATTCATTCAGGCACATCCAGTGGTAAGGCAAATGCGATTTCTGTACCACCGTTTTCCCTTATCTTGGCCCAAATACGTCCACCATGCGCTTCGATAATTCCTTTGCTGATTGCCAATCCTAACCCGGTACCGGTTACCTGGGCTTGTCGGGGGCGTTGAACACGATAAAATTTATCGAAAACGCGGGTTAAATCTTCAACTGGAATGCCTATACCGCGATCTCGCACCGTAATTTTAAGTTCATTTTGTTCGATACCGGCCAGAATATCCAGAGGCGATTTTTCGGGCGAGTATTTCAGGGCATTATCCAGCAGGTTCATTAACACATGCACGATCAATACGAAATCCAACGGGACGAGCGAGGTCTCAGGATCAATGCTGACTGTAATTTGACGCTCTGCCAGCCGCGCTTCCATCTGTCCCAGGGCAGAACCGATTAAGTCCTGGGGATCGCAGGGTTCGCGTTTGAGATGCAAAGCCCCAGATTCAAGCCGGGTCATATCCAGCAAATTGCCAACCAGGCGGTTCAGCCGGTCTGCTTCTTCACGCGCAGTTTCAATCAAGCTGCGTCTGGCCAAATCACCCAGTTGTTCATCCTGTTCAAGCGTGGTAAGTGCTCCCGTAATCGAAACCAGGGGGGTGCGCAGTTCATGGGATATTGAATTTAGCAAGGCATTTTGCAATTTCTCAGCAGCCTGTAAAAGCTTAATTTGACGGGCCTGTTCGGCGAGTTGTACACGTTCAATGGCCTGGGCAGATTGGCTGGCAAAGACTTCTAGCAGGCGGCGTTGATCAGAATTTGGCAAGTTATCTGAGCCATTTGGCCTGACTCCCAGCACCCCGACCGTTCGCCGGGCAGTTGTTAAAGGCAGATAGTGAAATGCTGCACTCGATAGGGTATTGGTTCCAAGCCCGGCAGATTGGCCGTTTTTAAAAGCCCAACCGGCCACATCCATTTCCTGGCCCAGTTCTGTTTGTGAATCCTGGCGGCTGGTTGTCTTTTGCAATAGCTTGGGCTCCGTTTGGATATTTTCGGAGAGCGGATTGGGTAATAAACGGTTGCCATCTGCCAAAAATACGATGGCTTCACGTGCAAAGGATTCTTCTACATGGGTGCGGATAGTTTTCAAGACTGCATCCAGCCCTTCTGCAGCTGCCAGGTCACGACTGAGCGCATAAAGTGCTGAGGTTTCCGCTTCGCGGCGTTGGGCTGAATCAGCCTGTTCGCGCGCGCGAATGGTCAGATAGCTGATGACCCAGCCGACAATTAACAATCCGCTAAAAGTGAGCAGGTACTCCGTATCGGCTACCGAAAACGAAAAGCGTGGTGAAACAAAAAAATAATCAAAAGCCAGGACACCCGTGATTGAAGTCAGGATGGCAGGACCGCGTCCCAGGTAGACCGCGGAAAAAACAACAGCCAGCAAATAGATCATGACCAGGTTGGTTGGCGAAATTTCGTGACCAAACAATTCGCTGAGCATGGTTGCCCCAACCACCAGGGCAATACTACCTGTGTAACGTGCAAGCGGGCGATGTGGCTGCCAGGTTTTTTCCAAAAAAGGAAGCTTTTCATTGCTGGGGCTGTTAATGACATATATGTCAATACTACCGCTATTACGGATAAGGTTGTCAACTATCGAACCACGCAGCCAATCGTTTAAGAGCGAGCGCCCCGGTTTTCCAACGATAATCTTTGTAATGTTGTGCTTACGGGCATACTGTAGCAGCGTTCCGGCCGTGGTTGCAGCAGTGGGGTTTGTGGACAAGGTTTTGGTTCGAGCGCCAAGTTCTTCAGCCAGCCGCATACTTCTACCCACCTGGCTGAGCATGTTTTGAGAGAGATGCTCGTGTTCAGGGGTTTCGACATAAACAACGAACCATTCTGCCTTTAATTCATCGGCCAACCGTCGGGCGGAACGCACCAGGTGTTCCCCTGGAACATTTGGGCTGATACAAACCATCAGCCGTTCAGTCGCTTGCCATGGCCCAGGGATGGCGCGGGTTTGCATATAAGCACGCATCTGATGATCGACATGCTCAGCGGCGCGGCGCATGGTAATTTCGCGCAAAGCCGTAAGATTGCCTTCTCGGAAAAAATCTTCAAATCCAGCCTTGTTTTCAGCCTGGACATTTACTTTGCCATGCGCCAGACGCTTAAGCAATTCTTCAGGGGTGATATCGATCAGTTCAATATCAGCGGCATCATCAATAATTTTATCTGGAATGGTTTCGCGAACATGCGCCCCAGTAATCTGGGTAACAACATCGTTGAAACTTTCAAAATATTGGATATTGATTGTGGCATATATATCAATGCCTGCTGATAACAATTCCTGCACGTCCTGGTAGCGCTTGGGATGACGCGAGCCGGGCGTGTTGGTATGGGCCAGATCATCCACCAGAACCAGGCGCGGATGGCGGTTAAGAATGGCGTCTACATCAATTTCCATTTGGCTGAAGCCGCGATGTTCGATTGGTTTGCCAGGGATAATTTCCAACCCAATTAAGAGTTCTTCTGTTTCAGGCTGATTGTGGGTATCAACATGTCCAATGACAACATCCAACCCATCGGATCTGCACTGTTGGGCAGACTTGAGCATGGCAAAGGTCTTCCCCACTCCGGCCGCATAACCTAAAAATAGTTTTAATTTCCCGCGCACCTGGCCGGAGGTTGGCTGATGGCTTACTTCAGCCTGGCTGTCTGGATTTCGGGAACGATTCCCTCCCTGATCTCCGGCAGATGCCTGGGTTGAAGCAACTTGTTTCGGGTTAATATCCATAAGAATATTGTATCCCATCGCGGGCAGCTTATTCATGCCCGTTGAAAATAATCTTGACACTTTCTTGACGCCAAAGGCACGGGTCTTTATTTTCCTTTTATATCCAATAATTACAATTCTTTTGAAATTAAAATATCATTATCGTAATGGTATTAAAAAATGCAACCAGCCTCATTATTTCCCCCTGAAAAGAAAACCATTATGCAATTCTGCAATAAGCCGGATAGTAGCATCGTACGCAGCTTTCCGGGAAAAGGCAAAATCATCACCAAATGGGGCCTGACCTTACTTCCGTCGGTTGGGATTGTGTGGGTTTCTTTTTTAACTTTGGCGGCCTGTATTGGTTTGTTTACTCTGCTCTGGCTTTATGGGTTTTTTCTATTGGATACCTTCTTCCTGGGCGGGTAATACTATCGAACGTTTTGGAGTGAAATAATCATAACCATGGATCTTAATTCTTCCGTCACCGGGCCAGTAAGTTATCTCCGGGATGAATACGAGCGCCACCAGGCGCTATTTAATGCACAACCTGTTATTGTGCAACACTTCATCGAGGCCCAGGCGCAACGCCTGGCAGGTGCGCTAGTTAATAATGCCAACCAGGTTACACTTACACTACCAGACCGGGTGGTTGACAAAACTCCTCAATCTGGTGAAATGGCTGCCATGCTTGTGCCCGATGATCTCAGAGAACAATCGATTGGAGGCTGGCGTTTAAAGTTTGAGAAGCATTCTTTTTTAGATGAAGCACGCCACGCTTTGAGCAAGTTGGAGCAATCGCCAGATCAGGCCGTGAATACAAGTGTGGCTCTTCTGCGTTTTGCCACTGCAATTCACCTGGTCTATAACATACTGCCAGATCGGAAGAGCGTCGTGTAGGGAAAGAGTGTTCAGAGCCGTGTAG
>CAZLJB010000139.1:0-7376 GCA_964559195.1 uncultured Anaerolinea sp.
TATTTAACGATCACAAGCTTCCGGCGAAGCCTTCGTTTTATGTGCATGCCCCGGCGCGCGTGGATGCTAGTGCGGCTCCAGCTGGTCAGGACAGCCTGTATGTGCTTGTACCGGTCGGGCATCTCGATGAAAATAGCCAGAACCCGCAGCAGGATTGGGACGAGATGGTCATGCGCGCCCGTGAGACTGTCTTTGCCCGCCTGGAAAAAGACAAGGGCATCACGGATCTGCGCGAACATATCAAATACGAGATTATCAATACGCCTCAAAGCTGGAAAGAGCAGTTTAACCTGGCGAAAGGTGCGGCTTTTGGATTGAGCCACAATTTTCTGCAGGTTGGCTATCTGCGGCCCCAGAATCGCCACGCTCAGTATAAAAATCTTTACTTTGCCGGGGCTTCCACGCACCCTGGCACAGGCCTGCCGATCGTACTGCTCTCAGCGCGCCTGACCACTGAACGGATATTGAAAGAGCAGGCTGGTCTGATTGTGGGTCTGGACCCGGCCAATCTGAAGCTGCAACCGGTCAATTCATAAATTATCGAGCGGCAGATCTGGAATTTGCCCGTCCATTTGAATTATTTTGACAACCCTTCAACGAACCTGATATCAGACCTGGAAAAACATGACGACTAGCATGAGTTCTGTCTATAACCTGAAAGCAGTCTTGCACGAAACAGGGATAAAGCCCGATGTTTTGCGGGCCTGGGAGCGCCGATATGGTCTGCCCATGCCGCAGCGGACAGCTGGTGGTCATCGCCTGTACTCCACGCATGATATTGAGATTATTAAGTGGCTGATGGCACGGCAGAGTGAGGGTCTGAGTATTTCACACGCGGTGGAACTTTGGAAAGAGAAGGCTTTAAACGGAAAAAATCCGCCAGCGTTTACTTACCTGGGCGAAAGCGCCATCAGCGTTCGGAGTCAGCAGCCGGTAGATCCGATGTCTATAAACAAGCTGGCCGGGATGGATGAACTGCGCTCGCAATGGATTTCAGCCTGTGTGCATTTCAACGAAAGCCTGTCTGACCAGGTGATCAACCAGGCTTTTGCGCTTTACCCGGTTGAACAGGTTTGTATTTCCTTGCTGCAGCGCGGCTTGTCCGAAATCGGTTCGATGTGGTATGAGGGTTATGCCAGCGTCCAGCAGGAGCACTTTGCATCTGTCCTGGCGCTGCGCCGGCTGGATGCGCTGTTGATGGCCACACCGGCGCCGACACGTGCTGAAAATATTATTGTGGGTTGTCCGGCCCATGAATGGCACACATTCACACCGCTATTGATGGCCTTATTGATCAGGCGTCGTGGCTACAAGGTGATTTACCTGGGTGCAAATGTGCCGGCCTCC
The DNA here is from genome assembly GCA_964559195.1 of uncultured Anaerolinea sp. GTDB lineage: Bacteria > Chloroflexota > Anaerolineae > Anaerolineales > Villigracilaceae > UBA5195. The sequence continues at coordinate 1,348 of CAZLJB010000139.1, forward strand.
TACTTTGTTGAAACGATCGATACTGTCAAAGCCAGCCTGGTTGTGCTGGCAGCCCAGCAATTGCAGACTGCTGCCACTCTGCAGCAAAGTGCTGCGTTAATTTCAGCTTTCGGGTGTAAGATGGCTTTTGGGGGACGGGTCTTTGCCTTACATCCTGACCTGGTGACCAGTATTCCCGGGTTTTACCTGGGCAACCAGATGGACGGCGCGGTTGAAATCGTTGAAAACATTATTTTAGCCGCACTGACTGCTCATCCTGTCAGCCCACCTGCCGAAGCTTATGTGGTTGCGTTGAAAGTTTTTATTGCTCAACGTGCTTTGGTGGAAGCCACTCTCAATCAGCGCCTGGGTATGCGGAGTTCGCAGGATGCCCAGAAATACCTGGGTGATAACATCGAGGCAGCCCTGGAATTGGGAAATATGGTTTATTTGGACACTGAAATTAAATGGCTCAAGGTACTGCTGGATGGACAAAAATTACCCAGCAACCGGCTGGATGATTATCTTGGAAATTATGCGCAGGTTATCGAGCAGGTTCTATCCGATCAGGCCCGGCCAATCAGCGAATGGTTTGAACGCTATCTTTCCATACCCGAAATGTAAGCATGGATTTATTGATTGGCTGTGATGTCAGGTCATCAGAATAGCCCTGACGGGAAAATCCGGTCATTTGCAGGATACCAGCTGGTTTATTGGATTGATTTGCAGGATGGCAAGTCATTTAGTGCGAAGGAGTATGTATGTCTGAATTGAAAGATAAGATCGTAGTTATCACCGGTTCCACGCGTGGTTTTGGTTATTGCCTGGCTCAGGAACTGCTCAGGGCAGGTGCCACGGTTGTGATCAGCGGCCGCAAGCAGGCTGCGTTGGAGGCAAGCCTCGATTCGCTGCAAGCCTTTGGGAAGGTGGCAGGTTGGAGTTGTGATGTGCGCGATGAACAGCAGGTCTATGCCCTGGCGCGAAAAACAGTCGAAAAGTTTGGCCGCATCGATATTTGGGTTAATAATGCTGGCTATTCTGCCGGAAGCGGCGTACTGCTGGATATTCAGCCTGCCCAGGTTTTGGATATGTTCCTGGCGAATGACATGGGCACTTTGTATGGCACCCAGGCGGCACTGCACTATATGCTGCCGCTCAAGCAAGGCAGCCTGGTTAATCTTTATGGGGCTGGTTCAAATGGAAAAGCAGCCTCGCCGATGGGTATGTATGCCACCACGAAGATGTGGATCACTTCCTTTACCCGCACATTGGCGGTGGAAATTAAGGGCAGCGGTGTCAAATTACTGGCTTTCAGCCCAGGCATGATGTTGACGGATATGCTGGCCAACCCGGTTGTAGTGGGTGAACGCGGTAAGGAAAAGATGAAGAATTTCGATTTTGTGCTGCGTTTTTTGGTAAAACCACCCCAACTTGCTGCAAAAATGCTGGTGCAGGCACTTGCCACCAACCAGAAGGAATTTGCGGAAATTCATGTCATGAAACCCTGGACACCGCTGCTTGGTCTGCTGCGGGTGGCCTGGGAAAACCTGACCCGGACTGGAAAAACCCCGGAACATACGCTGCATTATGAGGAAGCCTATCAGCCGGAAATTTGATTTATTTTTACGCCCGGGTGTGCCTCCTGGTGGAAGCCGCCAATTTTCTAGCAGCCTGGCTGATGATCAGGCTCGCGAAACAAAACGTTTGGTACTTCTTAATATTGTTTTATTGACTAATGAGGAAAAATGAACAAAAAGCTCTTCTCTGTAATATTGGTTGTCTTTATTGATTTGCTCGGCTTCAGTTTGATCTTGCCTTTGCTGCCCTATTTTGCCAAAACCTTTCAGGCCGATAGTTTTACAACCGGGCTGCTGGTGGCTTCTTATGCGGTGGCTCAGTTGATTGGTGCGCCTCTGCTGGGCCGGCTTTCTGACCGGTTTGGACGCCGCCCGATCCTGCTGGTTTCCGTGTTTGGTACCTTCCTGGGCTTCCTGCTGCTTGGTTTTGCCAATGCACTCTGGATGTTGTTTGTCAGCCGGATTATCGATGGGTTGACCGGCGGTAATCTGAGTATTGCGCAGGCTTATATCACCGATGTGACCGATGCTAAGAGCCGATCGCAGGGGTTGGGTATGATTGGCGCTGCTTTTGGGTTCGGATTTATCATCGGGCCAGTGGCCGGCGGGCTGCTCAGCCAATGGGGTTATGCCGTGCCCGCTTTTGCGGCGGCTGTTCTTTCCCTGGCAAACCTGGTGCTGATCTATGCCTGGCTGCCCGAATCGTTGACGGTCGAAATGCGTGAGGCTCGGGGTGGTTCTGCAAAACGTCCGCCTGTGACATTTGGCGCCCTGCTGACTGCACTGAAGCGTCCGTTCAGCGGATCCCTGCTCGTGACCCGCTTTTTCTTTGGATTGGCTTTCGCAATTCTGCAGACCATCTTTTCTTTATATGCCCTGCTAAAATTCAACCTGAATGCTCGCGATACCGGCCTGGTTCTGGCTTATATCGGTGTGCTGGCGGTCATTACACAGGGCTTCCTGGTTGGGCGTATTTCAAACAAAATCCGTGAAGATATTTTGATTGTTATTTGTGTTGGCGTCATGAGTATCACTTTGCTGGGCTGGGGGTTTGCGCCGAGCCTGCCCATCCTGTTGGTCATCCTGGCTCCCAATGCCGTGGCGGGTGGCATGCTCAATACGCTGCTTTCTTCAACCCTCACCAAGGCTGTCGAGCCGCATGAAATCGGTGGTATCCTGGGGCTATCCGCTTCTATTGAAAGCTCCACCCGCATTATTGCGCCAGCCCTGGCAGGTTTCCTGCTTCAGCAGGTCGGTTATTGGGCACCCGGGCTGGTTGCAGGGATCATCATGGCTGGTTTATTTGTGTATGTCATGGTTACGCTCTATAACCATCCGATTGTGTTCACCCTCAAACAAGATAAAGTTTTCATTTCCCAGACTGCCACGGAATAATTCATCCGTTTATGCAGGTGTGCATTAAATATTTTTAGCGACGGGTGCGCTTTTCTGGAGATTAAATGACTTCGATCTGGTGGGTCCGCCGTGATGTGCGCCTGGAGGACAACCCTGCTTTGCAGGCAGCTTTATACTCCAGCCCTGGCAGTACCCAGCCAGGGCTGGTTATTCCTGTTTTTGTACTTGACCCAAGCCTGCTGGCAATCACGCCTGCCCGGCGCCAGGATTTTTTATTTAATGGTTTGAGAATTTTACGTGAAGACCTGCGCAGACGGGGCAGCGACCTGATTGTGCACAGCGGCTCGCCGGAAGATGTTCTGCGCCAGCTTCTGGCTCAGACAGGCGCCGAGGCGATTTTTTCAGAGGAAGATTTCAGTCCTTTGGCCCGCGCCCGGGATGCCAGGATTGGGCGTTTGCTGCCACTCAGGCTGATCCATGGCCAGACTGTGCTGCATCCTGTGCTGGTGCACAAGCCTGACGGTGGCGCATATTCGGTTTTTACCCCTTTTTCAAGGGCCTGGAAGGCATTGGTTGCGTCTGATCTACAGCCTGTCCCTGCTCCGAGCTTGCTGGCGAGTCTGCCGGTCTTAGATTCTGAAGATATTCCGTCCCGCCCAGAAAATGCCCTGTTCCCGGCCGGGGAGCCGGAAGCTTTGAGACGCCTGGAACGTTTCAAGACAGGATCGATCCAGTCTTATGCCGATCAGCGTGATCGCATGGATCTGGACGGCAGCTCCTCGCTTTCGCCTTATTTACGTTTTGGGATGTTGTCGATGCGTCAGGCGGCCAGCATGGCACAGCGGGCTGCCCAAACTGGGCCGGACGTTTACTCTGCCAAATCTGCTGAAATCTGGTTGAATGAACTGATCTGGCGCGAGTTTTATATCAGCATTCTGTACCATTTCCCGCGGGTCAGTAAAACAGCCTTTAATCCGGCACTGGCCCAGATTCCATGGCGGGAAGCTGAAGAAGATTTTCAGGCCTGGAAAACCGGACGAACCGGGGTGCCGATCGTGGATGCGGGTATGCGCCAGTTATTAGAAACCGGCTGGATGCACAACCGCGCACGCATGATTGTGGCATCCTTTCTTGTCAAAGACCTGTTGATTAACTGGCAGAGAGGTGAAGGTTGGTTTATGGAAAACTTGTTGGATGCCGACCTGGCTGCCAATAACGGTGGCTGGCAGTGGAGCGCCGGAACAGGCAGCGATGCGGCCCCCTATTTTCGGATTTTTAACCCGCTGCTTCAGAGCCAAAAGTTTGATCCGCAGGGTAACTATATTCGTAAATGGGTTCCAGAATTGGGGCATGTGCGCGATGATGGCATCCACGCTCCCTGGCTAAAAGGCTTGCGAGTGAGCGGTTATCCTGAAAAGCCAATCGTTGAGCACGCCCTGGCCAGGCAACGGACATTGAAGGCCTATGGCATATCCAAAGCACAGATGGAGCGTGGTTTGTGAGCGAGATCGTTATTCGTAACTTGCTGGCATCAGATATTGATTCCATTGCAGCGGCTTTTGCGCGCTTTGGTTGGAATAAACCGGCTGCGCAGTATGAGCGCTATTTTTCTGAACAGCAGGCCGGTGACAGGCTTGTATTGGTAGCGATGCTGGAGGCAGTTTTTGCCGGATATGTCACAATTGTCTGGCAGTCGCATTACCGGCCCTTTCGCGAGGCGGGTTTCCCGGAGATTGTGGATTTTAATGTTCTGCCACATTTCCGCAAACGTGGCATCGGATCGCGCTTATTGGATCAAGCTGAAATGCAAATTGCAGCTGTCAAAGATCAGGCAGGCATCGGGGTTGGAATGACGGCAGATTACGGAGCCGCTCAACGCATGTACGTCCGGCGTGGATATATTCCGGATGGTCGTGGGTTGATGGTGGAAGGTCTGCCTGTAATCTATGGTAAAACGCTGCTTGTGGATGACGATCTTTGCCTTTTTTTTACGAAAAAACTGTCGCCTGGAGCCTGAAAAATGATGCTTCCTGAGCAATCGAAAAGCGAATCAAACAAGCCATTCACCCAGGCAGAAATGGGCCGCGAGGTGTTGATGGCCCTGGTGGCAGAGCGCGGTCTGTTGGGCCCACTGCGCGTCATGTTTAAGCGGGTTGGGCGCATTTTTCAGATCCCATTATTTTTCTTTCACCCTTTTGTGGTGGCTGGACCTGAAGCAGCCCGCAAGGTGCTGGTGACCGAAAGGCACAAGCTGCGCTGGCGCAACCCGGATCCGGTTACGGATGTGCTGCGCAGGGGCGTATTGGTGACTGATGGCCCTGAACACGATCGTTATCGAGCCTTAATGGAACCTGCCCTGACACCAGGGGTTCTGCCAGCTTACACAGACATGATGCTCCGGCAGGCCGAAAGGGTGACTGCTGGTTGGCAGGCTGGGCAGACGGTTGATATGCTGATTGAATGTCGCAAGATCACTATACTGATCGTGATGGAGACTCTGTTTGGCGTGGATGCATGGGATGATCTTGAGCGCATCTGGAAACCCATCTTGAAAGCAATTGAGTTTGTTTCACCCGGCGCATGGATTGCCTGGCGAAATATGCCTCGTCCTTCATTCAGAAAGCCGCTGGCCGAGCTGGATGCTTATTTATTTGGAATTATTGCCAGGCGCCGTCACAGCCCGCCCAGGCAGGATTTGCTTGGGCACCTGCTGGAGGCTGGCCTGGATGACGACCGCATACGCGACCAGATGCTGACCATGCTGATCGCTGGTCACGATACATCGACTGCCTTGCTGGCCTGGAGCTTTGTCCTGCTGGGCCAGCATCCTGCCCAACTGGCCCGCCTGGTGGCCGGGTTGGATGATGCGGAACCTGGCACCCACCCGCACGTGTTGGATGAGGTCATCAAGGAAGCCCTGCGCTTGTACCCACCCATTCATATTGGCAATCGTGTTCTGGCCGAGAGCATGGATTTCGAAGGAGTTAATATGCCGGCTGGTGAGCGACTGTTCTATTCGATTTACCTGACCCATCGCGATCCCCAAAGCTGGGAAAAACCGGATGAGTTTTGTCCTGAGCGCTTTGAGCACGGGCGCAAACAGCCACCTTTTGCTTA
>CAZLJB010000140.1:0-7358 GCA_964559195.1 uncultured Anaerolinea sp.
CCCAGGCTTCCGAATCGCTGGAACGCGCCCTGACCCTGGCACAGCCAGAAGGCTATGCCCGAATCTTTATCGATGAGGGCGACCCGATGCGGTCATTGCTTTTGGATTTTCGAGCGGCCATTGAAAAGCAAGCGCGCGGTAAAAACCATGAACTGCGAGGTTATGTGGACAAACTCCTGTCAGCTTTTGCGCTACCCAGGAATATGCAGCAATCAAAACTGGTGGAGCATCTGAGCGATCGCGAGCTGGAAGTATTGCAATTGATTGCCCAGGGTCTTTCGAATCGTGAGATCAGCAAGCGGCTTTTCCTGGCTCTGAACACTGTCAAGGGGCACAATCGCATTATCTTTGGCAAACTACAGGTTCAAAGGCGCACAGAAGCGGTGGCACGGGCCCGCGAGCTGGATCTGTTGCAGCCGAAATGACCGGTTGAGCGCAAACCTGATAAAAAGAACTGCAAGCACCTGAGGGGGCTTTCGCTGGCAGTCTCTAAAACCACAGCTTTAAAACTTCACCCATCTCCAAACCCAATAAACAACACCCCCAAACAACACTTAAGTAGCTATCGGTTAATACCACCAGATGGATAAACTATATCTACATTGAACACGTGGCACGGAATGAAATGGCCGGCCACAAGAGGTGCGCTGAAATGCCCAACATACATAACCCAATAACCGACCCGGGTCAGCCAGTGATCTATGAAATCAGGCTCAAAGGCCATCTGGATCATGGATGGACAGACTGGTTTGATGGTCTGACCATCAGCCTGGAAGACAACGGCGAGACGCTGATAACCGGCCCGGTGGTCGATCAGTCCGCGCTGTATGGATTGCTCAAAAAAGTGCGTGATTTGGGCATGCCTCTGCTCTCAGTCGATCGCTTGAAACCCGACCAGGCCGATGCGCCAGATGCCTGACAGTAAATCGAGACAAGACACTTAGCATGGAGGTACCCATACGAGGAAGTTGATAAAGAAAGCAGATCAGCATTATGCGTAAGATTTCACTGATTTTCAACCATATTCAAAAGGAGAAAATACAATGACTACCAAAGAAAAGATTAATACATACAGAACGACCGCGACAGTTGTGGGGATCGTGTACCTGGCGGGTTTCGTGGTGGGGATTGGCGGGAATATCCTCATCCAATCCCACCTTGGTTCACCAAATTACCTTTCCACTATTTCCGCGAACAGCCTGACGGTGGCAATCGGCGCGATCCTGTGGTTGATGGCCGTGGCTGGGGATGCCGCTCACGGGGTTTTAATGTTCCCGATCCTGAAGCAGCACAGTGAGCGCATGGCTTTTGGCTACCTGGCTGCCCGGATTGTTGATGCTGTCTTTATTGCCATCATGGTTCTCCTCCTGTTGGTTCAAATACCTCTAGGCAACGAATACCTGAAAGCAGCGGCCTCAAACTCAGTTTTTCTTCAATCCCTGAGTATTGTATCCATTCAGGCCAGCAAGTATGCCTATCAGATCGGTATGAGCGCTCTTGGGGTAGCCGGTTTATTGCTTAACACTATTTTATACAGGGCAAAGTTGGTTCCGCGCTGGTTGTCAATCTGGGGCCTGGTTGGATACGCGATCATTTTTTTCGGGATGCTGTCCGCAGTCATGGGGTCTGGTCTGGGTGATCTGTCCTCGCTTCCAGGCGGCCTGTGGGAGGTGTTCATCGGAGGTTGGTTGATCGCCAAGGGATTCAGTTCTTCCGCCTTCGCTTCCCAATCGACAAAAACCGGCTACGCGGCAGAAGCGCTTTACCCATCGACAACGCCAGTAAATTCGTGAAAAGCCATCAAGAACCATAATTTCACAAGGGGGATTGAGCAGCCTCTGCCCAATCCCCCACCGGCAAAAGTAACCAACCAATTACATCTGTAAGCCAGATCAATTGAACCAATTCAAATACAAGGAAAAATACTCATGAAAGCAATTGTGTACACAAAATACGGATCACCGGATAATCTTGAATTAGTAGATATGGAAAAACCTACCCCCAAGGATGATGAAGTCCTGGTCAGGGTTTTTGCAGTCTCCTTAAATGCGGCTGACCTGCATCTCTTGAGAGCAGATCCGTTCTTAATTCGCTTAAGCTCCGGCCTTCAAAAACCAAAAAACACCATCCTTGGCTCTGATATTGCAGGGCGGGTTGAACAAGTCGGCAAAAACGTGAAGCAATTCAAGCCAGGCGATCAGGTTTTCGGGGATATATCCGCGTGCGGTTGGGGCGGGTTTGCCGAATATGCCTGCGCCCGGGAAACTGCTCTGGTCTTGAAACCGGCTAATCTATCCTTCGAGCAAGCCGCGGCTGTGCCGATGGCAGCGGTTACTGCACTGCAAGGGTTTCACTACGCCGGACAAATTCGACCCGGGCAAAAGGTTTTGATCAATGGCGCCTCCGGTGGTGTCGGCACCTTTGCAGTACAGCTCGCGAAATCGTTCGGGACTGAAGTTACGGCCGTGTGCAGTACGAAAAATTTGGATATGGCGCGCTCGATCGGGGCAGACCATGTCATTGACTACACCAAGCAAGATTTCACCAGGACCGGACAGCAGTATGACCTGATCCTTGCCGCGAACGGAGACCGCTCGATTTCAGATTACAGGCGCGCATTAAGCCCCAAAGGGATTTACGTTCAGACCGGAGGTTCCATGGCACAAATGTCTCAGGCCATGCTTCAGGGACCATGGATTTCAATGACTGGGAGTCAGAAAATGGGTAACATGGGGGTCGCGAAACCAAACCAAAACGATTTGGTTATTATGAAAGAACTCCTTGAAGCTGGCAAAGTAAAGCCTGTGATTGATCGATGTTACCCGTTAGCCAAGGTTCCAGAAGCGCTCCGCTATCTTGAAGAAGGCCATGCCCAGGGAAAAGTCGTCATCACTTTGGCAAACAACGATAAACCAGGCCAAGCGCTGCACCTGCCGCAGTGAAACGGCATGTGCTGTCCCCGTCATCTGGCATGCTCAGCGCATATCCCCACATAGTTCCCCACATATGGGGACGACAACTCCCCACATTTATTTGTATATTGTAATTAGTTGAAGTCAGGCAGGCAGTTATGCCTTGCGCCAGACTTCCACACTTATCCGTATGACAAGGAGAAATACATGACTACAAATGCATCACTTCGTAGAACAGAAATATTGGTAGCCAGCCTGTGGCTGGTCACAGCCATCGGCGCCATAGCCGGCGCCGCCTTTATTAATCCCATTATCAATGCGCCCGATTATCTGAGCACGGTCTTTCCCAAGAGCGCAGCCGTGGTTACCGGGATGCTGCTCTGGTTGGTCAACAATATTGGCATTGTATTTATCGGGCTTCTGATGTTTCCGATTTTGAGGAAGCAGAGTGAAAGCATGGCTCTCGGATACGTGAGCATGAGAATGTTCGAGTCCTTATTGATGACTGTTGGCGTAGCCTTCGCAGTGTTGCTCATACCGTTAAGCCAGGCCTTTATCAAGGCCGCGACAACGGATATCAGCACCTACCAGGCAATTGGTGCAGTGCTAAAACAGGTCGAGAGTTTATTCCTGAATCTCATGCAATTGCTTTTTCTAGGCCTGGGGGGGCTGATTATTACAACCATGCTGTATAGATCAAAACTCGTTCCGCGCTGGATTTCCATGATCGGGATCATTGGATACGCCTTGCTCTTGCCAGCTTTCGCACTTGCCCTATATGGTGCTTTTGATCCCACGCCCGGCGCCGGCGGCTTAGGATCGCTCCTGGCGGTTCCCGTCGCAATTTGGGAAATCATTCTTATGCCGGTATGGTTGTTTAAAAAGGGCTTCAATACAGCGGGTATTTCAGCCCAAGAAGTGGCTATTGCAGGGAAGACGCGAATTGAACCAGCGCGACTCTAAAGATCCTGCGGCGGAAATCGGAGGGCTCGATCTTAGCCCTCCACCCACTGCGAACGCAAGCCATAAACAGCACAACCCCTTCGTTTATCGTCTGGAGAAAAACATATGCTAGAAACACAACTCATTCTGCTTGAGGGGCCGCCCGGCTCGGGTAAAACAACAACCGCTCGGAATTTGGCTGTTGAAATCTCTAATGCTGGAAAATTATGCCAATGTTTCCTCGAATGGAGTACGAATAACCCAATTGCAATTGGCGACGACCTGCATTTGGACCAGGTGGTTGCTTCATCCATTGCGCGTGAAAGTGATGTGCTTCTGCAGTGGCAGCAGTTTGCCGAAACAAGCAATACCAATAACTTGGTAACCGTAATGGAAAGTCGGTTTTGGCAAACAAGTTTAATGTTGATGTTTGCCGCAGGTCATCCAGTTGAGCGTATATTGGAAAGTAACCAACGGGTCATGGAAAGCATTGTTGAATTGAATCCTGTCTTGATCTATTTTGCAATTGACGATCTAACAGCATTTGCAACACAGCTGATCCAAACCAAAGATGCAGAATGGCAAACATCTGGTCATGAAGGTAGCTGGTCGCAACATATCTTTGAAGCTTTTGACTCACAGAAATGGTTTACAGATCGTGGGTTAACGGGAGCTATGGGATTGAGTACTTTTTTGGAAGGATGGGCTTTGGTAGCAGAAATGTTGTATGCCAGGGTAACGTTTCCAAAGATCATAATCAGGAATCCCAATCAGGATTGGTCGTCCGCCATGCAGCAAATGCGCGGCTTCCTCGGTTTGGGCCAATCAAAAAAGATTAGATGTGGTTGCAAAAAAACGCTCGGGATAAACAATCGAGAAAAGGTGATTCATGAATAATTTGATACTCTCCCTCATCAGCGCAATCTTCATGGGGCTTGGCGCAACCCTCACGTTCGACCTTTGGGGGTTGTTTCTCAAACGCGCTTTTAAGATATCTCCATCCAACATCTGCCTGGTCGGACGCTGGGTTCTAAGCATGCCAGATGGAACTTTTAAACATTCCAACATTGGCGCTGCCCCACGCAAGAGTGCAGAATGCGCGATGGGATGGATCGCCCATTACATGATTGGCATCACGTTCGCCAGCGCTTTTGTTGCACTTGTCGGCAGCAGCTGGCTTCAACATCCGGCGCCGATCCCCGCCATCGTCTTCGGGGTCGCAACAGTCCTGGCGCCGTTCAGCATCATGCAGCCTGCGTTTGGGCTCGGATTTGCCGCATCAAAAACACCAAATCCGGCCCAGGCAAGACTGCGCAGTTTGATGAATCATACTGCGTTTGGCGCAGGTCTTTACTTTTTCGGATTGTTGCTCAACTGGCTGTCACGGGTATTTGCCTGAAATAGAATTCGACAGGGGCGAACAAAAGGCAGCCTTTTTGACTTTTACGTAAAGGAAAGACATAATGAAACTGAAAGGAAAGACAGCAATGGAATTAATGATTGTGTTCGGCAGATTGGTCATCGTTGTCATTGGAGCATTGATGCTGGCTGTTGCGGCGGCTCTAATGATTTATCCCCCTGAATACGTCTATCGAACGCTGGTTTGGCAAGGGTCGGATGTGTTTGATTGGCAAAAATTCCCTTCTCATCCACTTCACGCCTCCCCAGAACCTTATTTTTTTGAGGAAAAGCCCAACCCGCGCGTTGAAGAACTTTTCCAACAGCTATCCGGCGCAAAGGATTGGAATAGTTTTCTTGAAGCAAATCACACCCAGGCATTTATTGTCATTAAAGATGGGGTTGTCGTCTATGAAAATTACTTTAACAACACGCAGCGTGATTCAATCGTCACATCCTTCTCAGCTGCGAAATCCATTACCTCTGCCTTGATCGGTATCGCCATTCAAGAAGGCTATATTAAAAGCGTCGATGATCCCATCCCAACCTATCTTCCTGAACTTGCCAGACGTGATCCACGCTTCAACAAAATTACAATCCGCGACCTGCTGTTAATGTCATCCGGTTTGGAGTATCAGGAGTTTCGCCCTCTGCTCTTTAACAGCGATGACATCCTGACCTCGTATTACCCCGATCAACGCAAAATCTCGCTTGAGAACACCCATATTATCGAGCCAGCTGGAAAGCACTTCCGATATAACAAATACCACCCGCAGTTGCTTGGCATGATCCTGGAACGCACCACTGGGCTGCCAGTCACTACCTACCTGCAAACCAGAATCTGGGATAAGGTCGGGATGGAGTTTGATGGATCGTGGTCTGTCGATAGCAAAACCAGTGATTTCGAGAAGATGGAGACAGGCGTGAATGCCCGCGCAATAGATTTCGCCAGGTTTGGCGTTCTCTTCCTGAATGGTGGTCGTTGGCAGGGCAAACAAATCATTCCAGAAGCCTGGGTGAACGAATCAACCCGGCCGTTGCTGCCCAAAAACTATGCTGATTATTACCCAACATGGTTTACAACCTTACCTGGACAAGGATATTACAGGTATATGTGGTGGGGAATGACGCGCGCTGAAGATTCCTACGACTTTACAGCTTACGGAAATAAAGGCCAATTTATTTATGTGTCACCGAAAAAGAATTTAGTCATTGTTCGCGATGGCATTGAGTATGGCATACTTACGGAAGAATGGCTCAGCTTGTTCTATAAATTTGCAAGCCAATATTGAGTTGGATTATCCAACTCGGCCGGTATTGCAAGAGCTGCCCCGTCAACTACCAGTAATAATCATATTCGGTCTTTTTTGTGCGATATTGATTATAATGGATGCATGGCTACCCCAATTTTAGCAACAAAACTTTATATTCCCCCTCCCAAGCCTAAAATTGTCGCGCGTCCTGCCCTGATTGAAAAGCTCAATGATAGTCTCTCTGCGGGCCGCAAACTGACCCTTATCTCTGCTCCGGCCGGCTTTGGCAAAACCACGCTACTCAGCGAATGGGGCGCTGGCTGTGGGCGGCCAGTCGCCTGGTTTTCGCTGGACGAAGCGGATGGCGATCCTACACGTTTTCTAACTTATCTCATTACGGCTTTGCAGACCATTGAGCAGAATTTTGGAGCGGGGCTGTTGGGTGTGCTCCAGGAGCCCCACTCCATCGATTCGCTTCTGACAACTCTGCTTAATGAAATCTCCGTAATCGCGAAAAGTTTCATCTTCGTCCTTGATGACTACCACATGCTTGATTCCAAAGCGGTTGACAACGCCATCACCTTTTTACTCGAGCACCAGCCGCCACACATGCACCTGGTCATCACCACCCGTGAGGATCCGAATCTTCCCCTGGCGCGCTTACGCGCCCGGGGCCAATTGACCGAACTGCGCATTTCCGACTTGCGTTTTAGCCCATCCGAAGCCGCCGAATTCTTCAACCAGGTCATGGGCCTGAACCTAACCGGTGAAAACATCGCCGCGCTGGAAGCCCGAACGGAAGGCTGGGTTGCCGGTCTGCAGTTGGCCGCGCTTTCGATGCAGGGGCATCAAG
>CAZLJB010000141.1:0-3523 GCA_964559195.1 uncultured Anaerolinea sp.
GGCACGCTTCGCGTCAAGCAGTTTTCTACGCCTTATCATTTTTCCCGTTGGACGGCTTCGCCATCCCCGCTCCAGTGTACCCCGTAGGGGCATAACGCAAACCGTTGGGCATCTCGTCATTTGAAAGTTTAAAATTAATTTGCAGAACAAAAAGTTTAAATCAGGCATGAGGTGATGAAAAATGAGCATTATCCACGAGCAAAGATTGTCCGACTCGCCTTATGTGGAAGCGGTCACTCATGGCTGGACCATGAGCGAAGGTTCTACGATCCGCCCCGCCGAAAGCAATTGGCACATGGTTTTCGTGAAGGAACACAGCCGCACTCACTCATTGGTTGTGGGACCTTTGACAACGGCTGGCGTTGCATCGTGGGGTGAAGGCGCTGAAGTTTTATGGGTTAAGTTCAAACTTGGCGTATATATGCCCCATTTTCCTATCCGAGATTTTTTAGATTCGGAAGAGTCTTTGCCAGGCGCGGCAAGCAAATCTTTTTGGTTGAAGAGTGCGGCATGGCAGTTCCCTGATTTTGAAAATGTAGACACGTTTGTGAACAGGCTTGTGCGCGATGAAATTTTGGTTCTTGACCCTATCGTGGATGCTAGGTCACGGGATATATCGTTGGATATAGCATCCCGCACAATGCGGCACCATTTTCTGCGCGCCACTGGACTGACCCAAAGCCGCATCCGTCAAATGAAACGGGCGCAACAGGCGGCGAGATTATTACATCAAGGCGTTCCCATCCTTGAAACCGTTCACGAGGTCGGCTACTTCGACCAGCCTCATCTGAATCGAGCACTTAAAGAATTTGTTGGGCATACACCTGTCCAAATTGCCCAATCGAGTCAATCCGTATAGTTTGCCATTTTATACAAGACAGCCTCCTGTGTTTGAGTTACTATGCAGTCGTTGCAACAAAAAAAATTCAAAGACTCAAACGAAAGGAGAACTGATATGAATATTTTAAAAAGTATTGGAGCAGTCATCGCAGGGCTTGTTGCTATATTTGTTTTGTCGTATGCAACTGATGCCCTGTTGGAAACGGCAGGCATACTCCAAACAGGGACGCCATTGCCAATCTATGGATCTGAACTACTGATTACAGCAATACTGATCTATCGCCTTGTTTATAGCGTGGTTGGATGCTATATTGCCGCCAGGCTCGCGCCAAATTATCCCATGCGACACGCGTTTGCATTGGGTGTGCTGGGACTTGTACTCAGTATCGGCGGAGCAATCGTAGCGACGCAACAAAGCCTTGGTCCAGCCTGGTATGCGTGGGGATTGGTAGCGTTCACATTACCATGCGCATGGATGGGCGGCAAGTACCATGCAAGATAGTCAATGCATCGAAAACCATTTCTTTAGAAACTTACAAATTTACAGGAGATTGACATGAAAAAGATTACCCCGTTTTTATGGTTCGATACACAGGCAGAGGAGGCGATGAAATTTTACGTCCCCCTTTTCAAGAATTCAAAGGTTGGCGCCGTATCACACGGACCCGATGGCAAGGCTTTCTCGGTTTCATTTGAACTCGATGGGCAGGAGTTCATGGGGATGAACGCAGGTCCCGAATTCAAATTCAGTGAGGCAATTTCGATGTACGTCAATTGCGAGGATCAGGCAGAGGTGGATTATCTCTGGAACAAACTCACTGCAGATGGCGGTGAAGAATCCCAGTGTGGCTGGCTTAAGGATAAGTTTGGTTTATCTTGGCAGATCGTTCCAAAGCAGTTGGGCGAGTTGGTGGGCGACCCTGATCCCGAAAAATCGGGGCGCGTAATGCAGGCGATGCTCAAGATGCAAAAGATTATTGTCGCCGATTTACAAAAAGCATACGACCAAGCATAGTTCATTAAGATACCTACCTGCGGCAGAAATGTTGCAGGTAGGTTTAGGTGGACACCCAGGTAGAAATCCAAGCCTAGTAATGAAATGGGACTTGAATCAGCCAAAGAATTGTTCGCACTGAAAACCCGAGAAATTAGTCGCGACTTTATTCCTTATAAAGGTAATATTTTCCTGAAAGCAAATCACGTGTTCTAGAAAAATGCCCAACAAAGCGCGCAGTGGACGTGTGGGATTCGTTGCCATTTACAAGCATTTTTCTGGCTTCAAGTTTTTCCAGCTCCCAAACAGAATCCACGCCCGCCCTATGCAGAATATGGTCAGTAAAGCAATCCAAAAGTGAGTATTATGCACAAAAGACAGCAACATCAACAGGAAGTCCAAACATTCCTTCAAAAAAATCTGTTCAAACAAATCTTGAGAGTTTTCACTTCCAAAAGGAAGCGGAAACGAAACCTATTTGGCGCGCAGCGACGAACAGCTACGCTAAATGTTTGAGCAACTAACGCGTTTTGCTAATTGCAAAGATCAAGAAATCTCCCATTTCGTCGTGTACCTTCTTTTCCAAAGTCATTCCGATTTTCTCGGCGACTCTTTGCGAGGCGAGATTGTTGGGATCGATCAGGCAAATCAGCCGCACCAGACTCAGCTGCATAAATCCGTATTGCAGGATGGCTTGCGCAGCCTCCGTTCCAAGGCCCTCCCCCCAAAATTCCTCTGCGATGGTGTACGCGACTTCAACATCATACTGTCCCTCAATCGTCCATGGGAGAAGGCCGCAGCGCCCAATAAATTTGCCCGTTTCCTTGTGGATGGTGGCCCAAAGACCCAATTCGGGATGTTTTGGATGTCCGTGCATGTGCCATTCGAGTTCTTCCTGCGCTTCTGCGCGGGAACGCGGCGCATCGGGGATGTATTTGGTGATGTTGGGGTTGCAATACAGAGCCCAGAGATCATCCAGGTCTTCCATGACCTGGCGGCGCAGGATCAGGCGTTTTGTTTCGAGAATGATTTTCACTTGATTCCCATCTCTGATAGCTTATTCTGGCTTAAAGCGCGCCATTGCATAGACATCCACATATTTTCCGGCCCGAAAGGCGTACTGTTTCAGGGTGCCTTCGATCTCAAACCCGAATTTCTTATACAACCGGACCGCGGGTTCGTTATCGCAATACACTTCCAGCTCAAAGCGTGTAAGATTGAGCCAGTTATCTGCCATCTCCACCGCAGCTTGCATCAACGCGGAGCCGACCCCCTGCCCATGAAAGTCATCCCGGACGGCCATACCGACCTGACCAGCGTGCCGGCGGCGCGGCCGGCTGGTTGTATAAATATCCAGCTGGCCGGCCAGCTCCTGCGCAACCATGGCCGCCAGGCGGATTTCTCCTTCTGGCGTTGTTTCCATGCGTTTACGCCACAGCTCCACCGAGGGAAAAGGTAGTTGCAGTGTGCCCCAGATCACTCTTGGCCCGGCAAAGACTTTTTGCATGGCTTCATAATCGCCCGGTTCCACGCGACGGATCGTGATCTCCATTCTCATCTTCCTTTCTTATGAATCCTTGTCCTTCAACGCCAGCGGTAACTCCTGCTCCAGCCCCATGGTGCAAGCGCATATTGCTCAAACAAGGCTTCCACTTCCAGAGCTTTCTGCGCAATTTCAGCGCTTTCAAA
>CAZLJB010000141.1:3623-7335 GCA_964559195.1 uncultured Anaerolinea sp.
TACCGTATTCCTTCCAGTCGGGTGTCAGGCATGCGGCAAACGCCTCCTCATCACCTTTATCATAGGATTCCCAGCCTCGCTTCAGCAATGCGATATTTGCTTCACTCATTTCTTCCTCCTTTTGAATTGAATGCCTGGACCGGTAGAATAGGCGACACGCCTACCCACCGTCCAGCTCGCACCAGGACCGTGCTAACGCCCTACCTTCACCATTAGAACAACAGCACGTTTCATAACAATACCTGCTTGTGGGGGAATCTTAACTGGAACAATATTGTCTAACAATTCACGTCAAATAAATGTGACCAACATTTTCATCTCAAAGGGAAACAATTTAGATTATATTGGTCTAATAATAGCATTATTTCATCCAGCTTACAATAAAATTAGTGACCACTTTCACCAATTCGGGCATCTGAAATGATTTTTCCAGCTTGACTTAAGGACTTGTAAAAGAACAACCCCGCAGATTCGGTTGCATTCTCTTCCCCCAAATCCTTGTTCTTTGGCTATTTGGAGAAGCCGGAAGGGGGCAGATCGCGAATGTTAAAAAATCGAACTGCAGAATAATACTTTTACAGGCACTTAGCCTAAATTTCGCACCTTTCAAATTGAATAGAAAGAGCATTTGATATAAATGGAGCATACACAAGCAACCAGATCAACCAGGACGCAAAATCACGATGGGTAGAAAATGATAAAATAGGCATGGCGTTTTCCTGGGTTTGGTTTTGTCGCAAACTAATCATACCCAGAGAACGCCGTTTTGTATCAAGTTCTCTATTCAATTGTTAATGTGCGAAATTCAGGCTTAGTTGGTTGGAGTGACCGAAAACACAATTCGCGATTATTTTGAGCTGGTTTTCAGCTCTTTCAAAAAGCGCAATTAGTGACCGTGTAAAGTATAGAATACGACATTTTCAATACCAGGATCTAAATTTCCCCCTTGAATAAATTGGGCACATGGTTATAATACTAACAGGGTAACTTTTATCCTAATAATCCAATATTACTGGTTATCACCAAGGAGAGATAAGTATGAAAATTCAAAAAGCATTTTCAGTGTTGTCAGTGCTTGGAATTCTGTTCAGCATGTTTGGTGCATCGCCTGCCGTGGCGGCTCCAGCGCTGGCTGGAAGTCCCACGTTTACACGCCAGATCACGAGCGTGGCGACAGCCTCCTTTGCCGGCGCAGGCAACAATGCCGCCGATTTGAACGGGGTTCAACCTTCTGAGCTGGCTTTGGATATTCGGGCGGCTGAAGCAGCCGGGGCGGCAGCCCATAACGCTCCAGCCCCCACGCATTTACTGGTAGGTCGCAGCAGTTCGCATGAAGATGGTCACGATTCTGCGGACCCTCTCAAGTCACCAAAAGCGCAAAGCAGTGAGATCGCCGGGACGAACCCGGGTTTGTTTGCCTCATTCAACGGGCTAAATCACCGCCAAAATCGCCTGGCAAGTGGCGGCAACCAGTTCACTCTTGAGCCGCCAGATCAGGGTATGTGCGCCGGGAATGGGTTCGTGATGGAATCGGTGAATGATGCGCTGCGTATCTACGATACAAGCGGCAACCCCAAGACGGGCGTGATTGCTTTGAACGCGTTCTATGGCTATCCGTTCGCGATCAACCGCAGCACCGGCGCATCCGGTCCCTTCGTGACCGATCCTTCGTGCTTATTTGACAGCGCCACGCAACGTTGGTTCAATGTGATCCTGACGCTGGATGTCGACCCGGCAACAGGGGCCTTCCTGGGTTCGAATCACCTTGATATTGCCGTCAGCAGCAGCGCTGACCCCACCGGCAGTTGGGTGGTTTATCGCCTGCCCGTGCAGAATGATGGCACAGACGGCACACCAGATCATGCCTGCAGTTTCGGTCCGTGCATCGGCGATTACCCACATATTGGCGCCGATAAAAATGGCTTTTACATTACAACCAATGAGTATTCGCTCTTTGGGCCAGAGTATAAGAGCGCGCAGATTTATGCCTTCTCGAAGAGCGCCCTGGCTGCGAATTCTGCTTCTGTGACCGTGGTTCAGTTCGATACCACCGCCGCAGTCAAATCTGCCAGCGGTTTGCAGCCCGGTTTCACGGTCTGGCCTTCGAATTCGCCGGATGGCGGTTTTTCGACGAAAGCCGGCGGCACAGAATTTTTCCTTAGCTCAAACGCGGGCGAGGAAGCCAACAACATTCCTGGCGGCGGGTTCTCAAATGAGTTGATCGTTTGGGCTTTAACCAATACCGCTTCGTTGAACTCGGCAGCCCCCAACCTGGTGCTAAGCAACAAGGCGCTGGAGGCCCAGGTCTATGGTATTCCGCCCAAGGCCGACCAAAAAGCCGGAGACTTCCCACTGGGGCAGTGTCTTAACGATACTTCTTCGCTGTTTGGCCCCGGTTTGGGCTGCTGGGCTTTGTTCTTCAATGCGGCCCCAGCCAATCAGGGCGAAGCCTCCCTGGCTGCCAATGACACCCGCATGCAGCAAACCTGGTATGTGGGCGGCAAGCTCTACGGCTCTCTGGATACAGTCGTAAAGGTCGGTGGCCAGGATAAAGCCGGGATCGCTTACTTCGTAGTTCAACCCGAAATCAGCGATTCGGGCAAGGTGGATGGGAATATCACCAAGCAGGGTTATGTTGCCGTGGCCGATCAGAATGTGACCTACCCGGCGCTGGCGGTTCTGCCAAACGGCAAGGGCATCATGTCCTTTACGCTGGTCGGCAAGGATTACTATCCGAGCGCGGCGTATGTCGCTTTTGATGCCAAGAAGGGCGCAGGCGCTGTGCATGTGGCAGCCGCCGGTTTGGGGCCGCAGGATGGTTTCAGCGGTTATGGCGCATTCTCTGGCTCGGGTGTGGCTCGCCCGCGTTGGGGCGATTATGGCGCGGCAGCGACGGATGGCAGTAACATCTGGATTGCCAGCGAGTATATTGCTCAAACCTGCACCCTGAGCGGGTACCTGACGGGCGCGATTGGCAGCTGCGGCGGCACGCGCACGTCTTTGGCAAACTGGGGCACCCGCATCAGCGGTGTCACCCCGTAACGATAGCGCCGTCACCTTGTAACGATAGGTCTGTCACCTTGTAACAAAGAGGCAAATCAGGTCGCATAAACAATCGAGTTGAGACCTGAAGTAAAAAATTCAGCGGGTACCGGAAGTGAAACCGGTACCCGCTCTTTTTAATCCTGCGGGGTTAATGCCCAGGTTGAACCGAGTCAAATAACTGCTCCAGGACGGCAGCTGCGGCCCTGGAGCTGGCGATCAGGATCAGACCCAGCCCGCTAAATTTGGCGCTGTAGCTGAAAACTGTGCTGTTGACGCAGACCTGTGCCGTCTGGTTATGCGCATTCACCCGAGAAGTACAGCGTTCCGTGCCGGTTCGGATTTCGGAAGGGCCGCCAGGCTGGATTTTTTTGACCAGGATGGTGATTCCATCTGGCGCGAGCAGGGTTAATTCTCCCGGCTGCTGGGTGACGGACCAGGAGGCAGGCAGATCGAGGCTGACGCCGAGCGCCGCGCTGTGAAAGGTTTGCCAGTCTGCGGCGCTTTTGGGAGCGGGTGTGGGTGTTGGGAATGGGGTCTGCGCTTGGAGAGGCGAGAGCAGCATGGCGGTGGGGTTAACGGTGATGATGATTTGAGCGGGGGCGGGTGTGGCGGGCTCCTCGAGATCGGAAGAGCGTCGTGTAGGGAAAGAGTGTTCAGAGCCGTTTAG
>CAZLJB010000142.1:0-7330 GCA_964559195.1 uncultured Anaerolinea sp.
AAACGGGGCGTGCCTGGAACACCCTGCGAATAAAGAACCCACCCAAAAACATATTCAGGCCCAAAAGCAGCACATTAAATATCCACCCGCCCAAAAAAACATCTCCCCGAAAGACCCATGCCACCCCCGAAATCAGGATCGGAAATAAGGGCGGGAAAAAAATCAGCGGTCCACCATTAGAATCAATAAAACCGCGGCCTTGAATTAAACTTTCGGCTACAGAGAGATAATGAATCGAATCCCCCGCCACTCCAGCACCATATTTCCAGGTTGCCAGCAACGCAAGCCCCATGGCGCCCAAGGAACACGTTAAGAGAAATAAACACTGAATATTTTTGGAAAATGACTTCAGCATGGGATCATTACCCTGGGGTTAATAAGTTTAAGGCGATCCATAGGCACAGCATTTCAGCCCCCAGGTTTGATCTGGTTTTTTATCAAATACACCGGGCGGCCCTTGACCTGTTGGAAGATATACCCGACGTACACGCCAATAAAACCCAGCAGGATCATGATGATGCCACTGGCGATCAGTATGACCGCCATCAGGGAACTCCAGCCTGGGACAATTTTGTCGTATTGACCTGTCAGCCACAACAACATCACATAAATAATTTGCACCAGCGCCAGGATCAGGAAACCCCCACCGGCACTCAAGCCAATATACAACGGCATCAAGGAAAAGGAAAATATCGCGTCTGAGGCCAGACGCAGCATTTTGCCAAGCGAATATTTGGATTTCCCAGCCACACGCTCAGGCTCATGAAAAGGCAGGATGACACTCTTATAACCAATCCAGGCAATCATCCCCCGCAGGAAGCGATGATATTCCGGCATCGATTTGAGCGCATCCAGCGCCTGCCTGGAAAGCGCCCTGAAGTCCGCCGCGCCAGGCTGGACACGTGTACCACTGATGCGGTTAAGCAGCGAATAAAAAGCCCCGGAAGTGACATGCTTGAATGAAAATGCAGCGTCACTTTCAATTCGCTGAGCCTGCACAATATCATATCCCTGCCGGACAAGCTCGATCATCTGTCCCAGCATTTCCGGCGGATGCTGCCCATCAGCGTCCATCGAGATGATCACATCCCCATCAGCATGATCAAGTCCGGCGGTCAGGGCCGCCTGATGTCCAAAATTGCGGCTGAGGTAAAACGGTTTGATCCGCCTATCCTGCGCAGCAATGGCTTCCAGCGCCACCCCGGTTCCATCCGTCGAACCATCATCCACGTAATACACCGAAAAATCATACGGCAGCGAATCCAAAACCACCATAATCGTAACATGGGTCTGTTCAATCACCCCGGCCTCATTATAGACAGGGATCACAATTGATACTTTTGGCTTTTCAGAATTAGGCATAAGCGCAGGTGGTGTCTGGTTAGTGTTGGCTGATAAGGTGTCAAGCTTAAAAAGATCAAACCTGGTTCTAAAAATCATACTCCAGGATGGCCTGGATAACGCGTTCCTGGTCGGCATCTGATAGAACGTTGTGGAAGGGCAGCCGCACAAGCTGGTCACTGACCCGGGTGGTTACCGGGCAGTCAGCGGGGTTGGCGCCAAAACTGCGACCCATATCCGAAAGATGCAGGGGTAAATAATGGAAGACCGCCTGGATATTACGTTCACGCAAGTGGGTGATCAATCCCTGGCGCAGCTCCAAGGTTGGCATCAGCATGTAAAACATGTGATATGCCTGCTCAGCATGTGCCGGCACGAATGGCATTTGCACTTCGTGCGCGTAAGCCCAATCCTTCAGAGCGCCGTTATAATGCTCCCAGAGTTTTTGACGATGAGATTGAATCTTCTGGCGCTGCTCAAGCTGACCGTATAAATAAGCAGCCAGAATGTCCGATGGCAGGTAGGATGAACCAATATCAACCCAGGTATATTTATCAACCTGCCCACGGAAAAAACGGCTGCGGTTGGTGCCCTTCTCACGAATGATCTCGGCCCGTTCAATGTATTTTGGCTCGTTGATCAGGAGCGCACCCCCCTCACCGCTGGAAAAATTCTTGGTTTCATGGAACGATTGAGATGCCATGGCGCCAAACGAACCAAGATTCTTATTCCGATACTTGCCAAACAAGCCATGCGCGTTGTCTTCCACCACCGCCACCTTATGGCGCCGGGTAATGTCCAGGATGGTTTCCATTTCGCAGGCTACTCCGGCATAATGCACCGGCACGACTGCCTTTGTTTTGGGCGTGATCAGGGCTTCCAGCTGGCTTTCATCCAGGTTGAGGGTATCAGGTCTCACATCAATAAAAACCGGTCGGGCGCCGCGCAGCACAAAGGCATTTACCGTGGAAACAAAGGTGAAATCTGGAATGATAACTTCGTCGCCGGGCTGAATATCCAACAAAATCGCAGACATTTCAAGTGCATGTGTGCAAGAAGTGGTCAAGAGAGCCCTCGGGACATCCAGTTCCTGTTCCAAATAGGCATTGGCCTTCTTGGTGTAAACCCCATCGCCTGAGATCTTGCCAGCGGCTACAGCATCCGCCATATATTGCATTTCATTGCCCACAATCGCCGGGCGGTTGAAGTCGATAAAATTGGATTTATTTTCGCTCATGGTGTCTGTCTTTTTATAAAATAGGTGGGAGCCTGCGGACCAGTCATAAATAACAGATCCAGCGCGGATACCTGCGGCTCAAAAGGGGGGTGCAGCTGGGCGTACTCAGGATAATCATACTGCACATATTCAAGCGTAATCCCGGCCGCCTCAAATTGATCCTGCTCGATATAATCACGCGCCGATGGGCCGCTGATGTAATGCGTTGCGCCCACTTTTTTCAGGATCTGGATTAACCGCTCCGTCTTCTGACCATCCACCCCATCCAGGCTGGAAGAGCGCAAAAAACGGGTCCACGAAATCCCCAACTGCCCGGCCAATGCAATCGTCAGGTCGATGGTAAAGTCTGCCAGAAAAACGTCCTGGCGCAGATAAAACGGCTCAATCAAGGCCGCATATTGTTGAAAGAAAGGCGCCCTGGCGTAAGACATGCTCAGGGACTTCCAATGGTTTTTGGCCCAGGGCTTGGACCAATCGATTTTGACAGCTTTGATCGGGACGCCCTGGGTAACCCCGGCGCTGTGAACCGGTATGGTCAACCACTGCCGGCCCTGAGCGGTCTTGATCTGGTTTCGATTACGCCAGCCATGCTTGTCATACTGAACGTCATCATAGAAAATAAAAAGATCAGCCCTTGAAATCTGGTCAAAATATCCGCGCCAGGGAATATAGGATGGCTGCAAAATTACAACATTCATTCTTGATCCTGCCCACCCGTCGATTTAAGCACCTGGTAAGTTGGACGGCCATAAGAACGATCAAAAATACGCGCCAGGTATTCACCAATGATGCCCAGGGCAAACAACTGCACACCGCTGAAAATGATGATGGTCGACGCCAGGAAGGAAAACCCGGGGGTGGAACCCAGCAGGAAATAGGTCACCAATACATAAATTAACACAAACAGCCCCAGCAGGGTAAATAAAAATCCCACGATGCTGGCAAATCGCAGTGGCACGGTGGTGTAACCCGTCAGCAGCGTCAACGCCATTTTTATCAGCCTGGTCAGGTTATAGTTGGATACTCCCACCGTGCGGGGCGCTTCATTCACGGGAACTGTTCCAAAACGGTTGGTACCCCAGGTCAACAGGACATCCAGCAGCAAGTCTGGACCACGGTAATCTTCAAAGGCTGCGCGGATGTGAGCCCGAAAAACCCGATATGAGCTGATATCCCGGATAGCATTCTGACCCATCACGTATCCAACCACTGCCTTGGTGATGGAGGATGTTAAATTACGCCACCAGCTGTGCGGCATTTTTTTGGGGACGCCAAAGACCACATCGTAACCTTCATTTAGCTTTGCCAACAACAAGGGGATTTCTTCCGGCGGATGCTGCAAGTCATCATCCATAGTGACAATCACTTCATAGCGAGCCGCGCGCACACCGCACAACAACGCATTGTGCTGACCGTAATTGCGCATCAGTTCGATGCCCCGCACCCACGGATGCCGGGCTGCAATTTGTTCTATCACCTTCCAGCTCTCATCCGGACTGCCATCACAAACCAGTACAGTCTCGTAGGAATCAGATAATCCCGGGAGCACTTTACCCAGGCGTTCGACCAATTCGCCAATCGTATGTTGACCGTTGTAAACCGGGATGACAACCGATAGATTCATTTCACCACCAAGATTAATAATTCAAGATTAGATTTTACCACTTCAAAATCATCCAGCTCAACTAATTAACACCCGCTGAGTAAATACAGATAACCTTTGGTACAATCGATTTATGCTTTCAATGAGCCAGCAACTCCGTAAACACCTCAAATTCAACATCGCCGTCAGCATGGCGGATGCCGCCTTTTTCGGCATCGGCTGGGGCTTCGGCTCTTTTGGAACGGTCATCCCACTCTTTTTCGCCCAGATGACCCACTCGGCCATCCTGATCGGATTAATCCCCGCCATCCACGCTGTCGGCTGGCAAATTCCACAATTATTCACTGCCGGATGGGTCTCGCGTATGCGCAAGTATAAACCGGCCGTTTTGATGATGACCATTCATGAGCGTCTTCCATTTCTCGGCCTGATACTGGCGGCCTGGATGCTGCCCACTTTTGGTGCCAAAGTCGCATTACCCCTGGCCTTTATGATGCTTGTTTGGCAGGGGCTTGGCTCCGGCCTGACCGCAAACCCCTGGCAAAGCATGATCGCCAAGATCATCCCACCGGAATCGCGCGGCACATTTTATGGTGGGCAAGCCGCGGTCGCCAACATCCTGATCAGCTTCGCAGCCATTGGCGCAGGTTACCTGCTGGATATCATCAACAGCCCGCTGGATTTTATGTTGTGCTTCATGATCACCAGTCTGGCGTTATTGATATCCTATTTCGCCCTGGCCATGACACGCGAACCGGAAGATACCGAAAAAGAACTGCCTCCTGAAAATCATCAATTCTGGAAGAGCGCCGGTGACATCCTGCGCCGCGATAAAAACTTTGTCTGGTTCCTGGTCTTTCGGGTGGTCTACCAATTCGCCACAATGGGCTTTGCTTTTTACATTGTCTATGGTTTGCGCGCCTTTAATATGGATGCAGTCACGGCCGGCTACCTGACCGCCGCGCTGACCATCTCCCAAACGGTCGCAAATATCAGCATGGGTTGGCTCGGGGATCGCTTTGGGCATCGCTCCATGTTGATCGCCGGGGCACTGGCAGTTGCCCTGAGTTCATTAGCCGCCTGGGCAGCGCCTTCCATCGCCTGGCTGTACCTGGTTTTTGTTCTGAGCGGGCTGGCCAATGTTTCCTTCTGGACCATCGGCATGGCCATGACCACCCAATTCGGCAACGAATCCGAAAGACCAGTTTACATCGGGCTGGCCAATACCCTGATCGCCCCGGCCACCATTCTGGCCCCCATCCTGGGTGGCTGGATTGCAGACATCGCCGGTTACCAGACCACTTTCATATTATCGGCAGCTGGCGGGCTGCTGACCACCCTGGTGCTGATCTTCCTGGTCAAAAACCCGGTCGCCAGCGCTCAAGCCACCCCAACCATTTAAGGAGAAGGTATGACCCTGATCCAAGAAAAAGTCAACCAGGCCCTCGATATTCTGCAGGAAAAAGAAACCGACCTGTGGCTGACCTTTGTCCGCGAAACCTCCGGCGTGCGCGACCCGGTGCTGAACTTCATCCTGGGCCCAGGCGATCTGACCTGGGAAAGCGCGCTGATGTTGACGCGCTCTGGCGAACGTATCGCCATTGTTGGACGTCTGGAAGCCGAGGCGCTCGAACGTCTGGGTGTCTACGATCGCATCATCACCTACGACAAAGGTCTCAGCCAGCCCCTGCGCGAGACACTTACCGGCCTGGACCCACAAAATATAGCCATCAACTACAGCCCCAACAACGTTCACGCGGATGGCCTGACGCATGCAATGTTCATCAAGCTAGGGGAATATCTTCAGGACACACCCTACGCCAACCGCTTGACCAGCGCCGAAGCCATCATCTCCGCCCTGCGCGGCCGGAAAACCGCCACGGAAATTGAAAAAATCAGGCGCGCGGTGCAGGAAACCGCTGAAATCTACGCTGAAACCATGGCCTGGATCCATGTGGGCCTGAGTGAACTGGAAATCGGGCAGCACATGCAGCAGGCCATGTTCGCCCGCGGGCTTGGCCCGGCCTGGCCTTTGGAAAGCAACCCGGCGGTCAACAGCGGGCCGGATTCCCCGGTCGGGCACTCCGGCCCAACCGGGCAGAAAGTTCAACCTGGCCATTTGCTGCACTTCGATTTCGGTGTCAAATACGAAGAATATTGTTCCGATATCCAGCGCATGGCCTATATCCTGCGCCCGGGCGAAACAGACGCACCCGATCCAGTCAAACGCGGGTTTGCGACCGTTCGCCTGGCAATTGAAAATCTGCGGGCAGCCCTGAAACCAGGTGTAAAAGGCGTCGAAATGGACACCATCGCCCGCCAGACAGTACTGCAGGCCGGCTACCCAGAATATATGTACGGTACCGGGCATCAACTTGGACGGGTAGCTCACGATGGCGGCGCCCTGCTTGGCCCACTCTGGGAAAAATACGGCCAACAGCCCAATCAGCGCGTCGAAGCCGGCAATGTCTACACCATCGAACCCGGCCTGGCGATACCCGGCTATGGCTACATCGGGCTGGAAGAAGATGTGCTGGTCACCCAGGCCGGGGCTGAGTACCTTGGCCCGCCCCAGGAAACTTTGATCCTGCTGCGCTGAACAACCCGCTGGCGCAATTGAATTCCATCCACAAAGGCCAACGATGAGATTTGTTTCGCACGCCCGGATAACTCACGCTTGTCAGGGTTTACCACGCTTCGCAGACAGGCTTGCATCCGGACCGTTACCGATCAGATAAGTTGGCATGCCCCTGCCCCGTAGAAATTATTCGTGTTTTAAATATAGCGACCTACTTTACAAACTACCCTGATATTCATCGAAATGGATACTGTGCTGTGTACCGCAGACCTGCGCCTCAACTGACTAAAAGCAGAAAAGCTAACCACCCAAATGGGCCATATTTAAGACCCGGCCCAAGAAAAAACGGCTTGATTTGACAAGTTGTATGACAAATATTACCCAAAAAAGTGAACACAAACACTATGTCAAAATCAGCTTTTTGTGCTACTATATTTGTTGGAAACTGAATCGGCTCTTGCACTGAACAAAAAACCATGCTAACATAACAGATTAAGTTGTCCAGACAAACCCGATCCAGGCCAAATTTCTGGCACCCCATTCATTTCTCTGGAGGAGAAAAATATGCGTC
>CAZLJB010000143.1:0-2786 GCA_964559195.1 uncultured Anaerolinea sp.
TTTCCTTATCGTTACGAAAATGGTAACGCTCAAATCGATTTAATAAAAAAAGGCAGACCCATGGAGTTAGGTCTGCCAAGAGAAAATACGTTTTGCCTTTACATTACCTTTGGCGGCCAGGCGGTCATTGCCACCCTGTCGGCTTTAGACCTATTCGCTTTGCGTCCCAGGTTTTCACCGGGTTTGCTCTTATCAGTTTGTATCTATTATTATACACACCTGATGATATTTAAGAAAGAGTAGCAAATTCTCAGGAGTGCGGTGTAGATTTTCGGAAGAATCTGACCCGGGCCCGCGCATGACCCCTTCCGGCAGCGCCTGTGGATAAATCCACAGGCTATTCACCTCCAAACCTGCTTAAGCAGGTTTGAAAACATTTGCGAGACCACTGCAAAAACCAGCTACTGCAGGGTGGTGGGTTGGCCAGCCTTTATTGCTTACAGAATTGTGCGTCTTGAAGCTGCCATATTTGAAGGTTCCCAAGCGGGCTTTCCTTTTTTTTGTGGCCGTTTCTGATTACTTTGCCAAAGCGATACTCAAATTTGAGCGATTGGTTGCAGCAGATGAGAAGATGATGCTGCAATCAAAGGCTGCATAGTACTAAAGAACTAGTAACTTTTTTGATTCTTACACGACTGTATAAAAATAATTAATAAGCCGCAACTGTTGAGGCTAATTATCAATAAAACACCCCGAAAAAAGAAAAGAAGGTGTTTGTATGTGGAGTTTTCACGGGAAGATCATCCGCGAAAATTCCACATACGGAGAAAATCACCGATACTGGCAAGTTTTACTCGGACCAATTTCTTAGTCGAAAGAGGAGAAAAACTATGTTTAGAAAAACACGTAATAAAAAATCGAGCAGCTTATTGCGGTGGACGCTGATAAGCTCCGGTATACTATTGTTGCTTGCAGCTATGTTAATGAATTCGGTGCCGGAACAGGTTTCAGCCGCACCCGGGGATTTAAGCAGCGCAGTGGCAAAATATCCTGGCATTTCTGGCACGATGCTGCAGCAATGCTCCCTGTGTCATACCAGCGCCATTCCGAGTCTTAACCCCTACGGAGCAGCTTATAAAGCCGCCGGCAGGAATTCAGCGGCTTTTGGGTTGATTGAAAACATGGATTCAGATGGGGATGGATTTACCAATCTGCAGGAAATAAACAGCCTAACATTCCCCGGAGATTCAACCAGTTTTCCTGTGGTGCCCACTGCAACAAAGACCCCTATTCCTCCCACAGCCACCAGCGTTCCGCCCACATCAACTGGCATTTCACCGACGGCGACCTCTATTTCACCATCGGCCACGCTTGTCTCAGTGCCTTTTCAAATTTCTGCCCAGCTTACCTGCCCTGGCAGCGCCGTCATAGGAACCACCTTCACTTGTACGCTTTCGGTTAATCCGGCTGGCACTTCCCTGTCTGGTCTTCAAATTAACTTGATCGGGCTTAATGGGCTGCTGGAATATACAGGCGCACAATTCACTTCCCTGGGCGGAGTATCCCCGATAAGCTTGTCGAACGTTTCAAATACCTTTGTTTGGGCAGGTTCCAACGGTTACATGATCACGAATTCTGGAGATCTTGCCACGTTGAGCTTCAGAGCTGTTCGGAGTGGGGCGGTCAACCTTTCCAGCCAAACGAAAGGTGCAAATGGCGCCAATGCGCCGATCGCAGTGGGAATAAACAGCGTCGCTATTACCATTTCGCCCACGGTTACGACTGAGACGCCCAAAACGAAGATTTCTGGTAAGGGGACGCTTAGTTCTGGCATCAACCCATCCAGAGCCAGCGATTCCTTGTTGAATGTTTCAAGCCAGACTGTTGCCAGCACACAGCTGAATTCTGATGGAACATATACACTCGAAGCCCCCGCTGGAACTTACACATTCCGTATCAGCGCGCCAGGTTATCTGTCAGCGCAAAAATCTGTGACGCTGGTCTTGGGGACGACGTTATCGATCCCCGATGTATCCTTGTTTGCAGGTGACATCAATGGCGATAATAAAATTGACTCATTGGATCTGATCAGCCTGGGTGGGGCTTTCGAAATCAGCCCGGCACCGCTTGCATCCGACTTGAACGGGGATAGTGTTGTCAATCTGTTCGATCTGACCTTGCTCGCTAAAAATTGGCGCAAGAGCGGCTACGATAATTGGTAATATTTGCGGGATTTTGGAGAGGCGGTTCTCTGAACTGCCTCTCCATCTCGTTTCAATCAAACCAGTATGAATAAATGTGCCTTGGTTCTTGTGCTTGTCGTCTTATTCGCTAGACCTTTGCGGGTGCAAGCGCAACAAAACATCCCTGCAATCCATCTTCGTGGACAAATCTTATTGCTATCTCCCAATGTTGGTTCTGTAAATGTTTCCAATTATGAGAAGTGGCCTTTTCAACTTCTAAATGCGGGCAATATTACTATTACCGCCGTTCGCACCAGTGGGGATTTGGCACTCCTACCGATCTTGTTCGATGCAAATGGGAGTGAGCTGGCACACACGGATAGCGTTGATAGCGCGAAACTGAGCGAAAGCCGCCCAGCGGGCAACTATTTCGTGCAGTTCCAACGCAGAACCGGCAGCGGCACCTACAGTCTGAGCATGAACCCTGCTTCCACATTACCAACAGGGACTCTGGCTCCTACACTTTCCCCGGGGTCTTTCATGAGGCTTATACCAAGGTCTACGCCGATATTTTCTCTCACTCCGTCCGCGACGCCTGGGCCAACGGTCACACCCAGTCCGACGTCTGGACTAACGGCCACACCCAGTGCGACACCAGCCGCC
>CAZLJB010000143.1:2886-7318 GCA_964559195.1 uncultured Anaerolinea sp.
CACACCCAGTCCGACGTCTGGACTAACGGCCACACCCAGTGCGACACCAGCCGCCTCTCTGACACTCGCAGCAACGTTAACACCCATTGTGGCACAAAATTTATCGAATAGATCTGATCCAACTTACACTCCAACCCCAGCCTCGTCGCCTTCCGTAATGCCTAGCACGACGCCTATGATAACCGCCGTTAACACAGCTGGCGCCTCCACATCTGAAGTCCAGATTAACAACCTTTCCAGTCGAGCCAATCTCGATTCGGGTCTGACACCCACCAACGTGAGCGCCACACTAATCGATGCTTCGCGCCAGGTCATTTTCAGCACATCCCTAAACGCTGATGGAACCTACCTGCTAAAAGCGCCATTCGGAACTTTCACGCTCCAGCTCCGCGCACCCGGGTTTCTAACCGCCCAAAAGCTGATCAGCTTGACTGCCGGTCAGCCTTTCCAACTCGCAGAAACCACTTTGCTGGCTGGCGACGTCAATGGTGATAACGAAATCAACGCGTTGGATTTGATCAGCCTGGGTGCGGCTTACGAAATTACGCCACTCCAACTACCATCGACTGACCTGAATGGAGATGGCCATGTCGACCTGTTTGACCTGACTTTGCTCGCCAAAAATTGGCGCAGAATCGGTCCGACTGGTTGGTAAGCGCAACCTGGAATTTTAAAATATTACTGTTGCTCGTTGACTGAGTCTATATGAAAAAAATTGCTGCTCTGCTCGTTATTTTTATTTCCATGATGATGCCCTTGCATGCAGGGGCACAAGGCGCTAACTGGGTTGCACTGCAAAGTGATACTACGACCCTGACTGCTCCCGGCCAAGTGATTCAACTTTCCTTAATGGGATCACTTGATACTCCGATTAATGGCGCGGCGTTGATCTTGCGCTATGACCCGGCTTGTTTCAAAATCACCGGCCATCAACCTGGAAGCCTGATCCCTGGCGCAACGGCGTTTGTCCAAGATAACCCCGGACAATTTGATTTGACATATTTTTTTCAGGGGAAAGGGAATGGCCAAACTGGTGAGGGCTCACTGATCACCATCCAGCTTGAAGCGCTTCAATTGTGCGCTAGCGATTTATCTGCCGCACCTGAAACCATCACCCTGGGTGTTTTGGATGATAAAGGGCTGGCGTTTAATTTGGCGGGAGTAGAGTATCGTTCTTTGGTCGCCCACATAGCGCCAGGCCCAGGGCTTGAGGTTGTAACGCCTCAACCGGCGGGTGGCGTCCCGGCAATATCGATAAATCCTGCTGCCGGTTCTAAACCGACTTTCAACTTCCTTTTAATCATCTTACCAATTATTCTTCTTTCCATTCTTAGCGCGATACTCGTATTTTTCCTGCGCAGTCCATCAAAGCAACCAGGAAAATCTGCCCTTACCAAGAAAACCGGTCCGGCACTTGTCCTGGGTGGGCGTTCTATCCCGATTGCACGCGCACGAACCCAACTGGGGCGTTATGCTGAAATCGTCCAACGGGAGGAGGGCTTCTACCTAATTAATGCTGGTAGTCCAAAAGGGATATTTCTGAATGGTAAACGACTCACTGATGGCTATTACCCACTGCATAATGGCGATCAGGTTCAGCTAGGGAAGGATATTTCTTATCGGTTTGTCGGCCCTGGCGGTCAAACTATTTAGTCAGCTTTAGATAGCGTGGTAGAACCCGAATGTTTTTTCGCTTTTGATCAATCAATGATAGAGCGCTATATTATGGGTATTTTGAGCTTAATAAGCAAAGGCTAGTGGTATCTTTTGGTGTTATTAAGCGACGTAGAAAGTTAGAGGAACTATGCAAATTTCAATATTCCGATCAGAATTAAATCAACGTAAAGCCCTGGCTACCGGGTTTGTTGTTCCAGATGCGTCACTTTGTGTGCAGTGTGGGATTTGCTCCTATAATTGCCCGATTGACATCGATGTTCGCCGCCATGCGTGGCAGGGTAAACCCATTAATAATAGCCGCTGTCTAACTTGCGGCGAATGTGTGGCGCGCTGTCCGCGCGGGGTTTTGCGTTTCGAACAAACAAATCTATTCACCAAAATCTAAAATGACCCACTATGTCATTGTAGGAATGGGTGTTGCCGGAATTAGCGCGGCGGAGGCTATCCGCAGTGTTGATTCGAATGGCGCCCTGACTATTATCAGTGATGACCCACATGGTTATTATTCGCGGCCGGGTCTGGCATATTATTTGACGAATGAAGTCGATGAAAGTACGCTTTTTTCGTTTAAGCGTGAAGATTTACAAAAACTTAATGCGAATTTCTTACGTGGAACTGTCATTCGTATCCACCACTTAGAACATCAACTGGAGTTGAGCACTGGTCAACGGATCTATTATGATCGGTTACTTTTAGCGGTTGGTTCAAGCGCAATTCGCTTAAAGGTACCTGGGAATAATCTGGAGGGTGTGGTTAAACTTGATCGGATGGAAGATGTCCGGCGAATTTTAGGTTTGGTTAAACGTGTGAAGAGCGCGGTGGTGGTTGGAGGGGGTATCACCGCACTCGAGTTAGCCGAAGGACTGACCTCCCGCAAGGTAAAAGTTGATTTGCTGATCCGGACTGCTCATTATTGGAGTAATGTATTAGATGATGTTGAAGCGGAGATTGTTGAACACAAACTTAAAGAAGATGGAATTACTATTCGTTACAAGGCGCAACTGGCTGAAATATTGGGCAAGGGTGGACAAGTTGTTGGGGTCCGCCTGCTGGATGGAGAGCAGATTGCTTGTGATCTACTGGCCTATGGAATTGGAGTGAAACCCCGTTTGACGCTTGCCAGGCAAGCCGGAATTGCCTGTGAACGTGGTATATTGGTAGATGAGCATCTCCGCACGAATATTTTGGATATTTATGCGGCAGGAGATATTGCGCAGGTTTTTGATCCTGATTCTGGGCGTGCTGTGCTCGAGACCTTGTGGGCCCCAGCCCGAGCCCAGGGATTTATGGCTGGGATGAACATGGCCGGCCATAAAAATGCTTACCTTAAGCCCATTCCAGTTAATGTGACGCGCCTGGCCGGGTTGACGACCACCATCATTGGGTTTGTGGGGACGGGAAATACAGGAGAATCGTTGGCAATTGCCCATGGCGATAGCGAAACCTGGCATGATGTCCCGGATGCCATCATCGCCCAGAGCGGGTTTGATTTTAACCATTTGCGCTTAATGGTGGGGAAGAAGACCATCGTGGGTGCGATTGTGATGGGAGACCAAAAACTCTCATCTGCCTTACAGTCTCTGATCCGCACTCGAGTGAATATTACATCGATACGCGCGCAGCTGGTTGCACCTGACGCACCGATAGCAGATATTATTGCCCACTTTTGGAGGCTGGTACACGCCAACCAGATCTAGCGAATACGTTACAATAATACAGCAGTTTTCATTACGAGAATTATTTGACGATTTTTCTCAGACCCAGGTGGAAAATGAGCATGAATTCGTCATAGTTTTCCGATTGGACAACATTTTGGGGCGTTTTGAAAATCGGATACACTCTATCTCATTAGAAGATTTGTTGATAAAAATATCAACCCGAGTATCGACAAATTATCTGATCGTAAATTGGATGGTTAAGGAGTGAACTCCATGTTAACAGGTGTTATAGAGCTTTGGTTGGCAGTGATTGCGTCCTACATTATTGCGGCAGTCTATGGTTATGTTTTTTATACTACAAGAAGTATTCCAGCAGCGGGAGAATTGTTCGGTCATACCATTGGCATCTTTGGATTTATTTTAATGCTCCTGACCGAAACGATCTACAGCTTTCGCAAGCGATCCCGCACGATCCGTTTTGGCAAAATGTCAGACTGGCTGCGTTTTCATATATTTACTGGTTTGTTGGGTCCTTTCATGGTTTTTCTCCACACATCCTGGAAGTTTAATGGCCTGGCGGGTGTGGTAACTTTATTGATGATTATTGTTGTTGTCAGCGGAATGATCGGGCGATATATCTACACCCGCATACCTCGCACTGCCGATGGCCTTGAATCGGAAACATCCATGAGTGATACCCAGGCGGGCACGATTGCCAATACCCGCCGCTTGATGTCGTTATGGTACACAATACATATCCCGATGAGCATGGCAATGTTTGTGCTTGCTTTTTTTCATATAGGTGCGGCAATTTATTATTCGACGTTATTAAAATAGTTTGATGACTTTACCCGGTTATAAAGCTGGTTCATGATGCATTTATCTATGCTTAAAGACATACTTGAAAATAGAGAGCTTGGATGAATAAAAGTCATCTTGGTTTTCTTTCACCATCCGCCATCATTGCGGGCATCGTGACGCTGTTGGTCACGGCTGCATTTGCATTTTTTTACAGCGGTGTTTTGTATACAGCCGGAGATCTGAATGCCAGAGATCGGAAGAGCGTCGTGTAGGGAAAGAGTGTTCAGAGCCGTGTA
>CAZLJB010000144.1:0-7244 GCA_964559195.1 uncultured Anaerolinea sp.
GATAGCTTCAGGTGACTGGAGTTCAGACGTGTGCTCTTCCGATCTCCTTCTGACATCATGTGGATCCCCACCCGCAGGGCCGCCAGCGCATCCCGCCCAGCCGCATAAATCGATTCCGGAGCCGGCGGGGCATAGCCTGTGGCGGCCAGGTGCAGCACTTCCCGCTTGGCTTCTGACAGCAAATGCTCGCGGCGCATGATGATGCGATCGCACGGGCCCAGGAAACCCATCTGGCGCGCCTCAGCGGCGCTGGTGGCGACCTTCGCCAACCCGATCTGCTCAAAGACCCGCTGCAGATAGGGCAGCGCATCGGCATTCTGGGTGCGCATGGCCGGGTTGACGATGCGGCGCAACATTTCCTTGGTACCCGCTCCGGCTGGAATGACACCTGCGCCCATTTCAACCAGCCCGATATACAATTCGCCATGTGCCACAATCCGGGCAGCATGCATGCTGACCTCGGCGCCGCCGCCCAAAGCCAGACCGGCAGGCGCCACCACCACAGGTTTGGGGGAATAACGCATGCGTATGTTGAGGCCTTGCATCTTACGGATGGCTTCATCCAGCGTATCCCACATGCCCTGCTGCGCACCCACCACCACCATGAAGAGGTTGGCGCCCGCGCTGAAATTTTCAGCTTCGCTGCCAATAACCAACCCTTCGAAATCCTTTTCGACCCGCTCCAAGGCCTCAATGCTGATGTTGAAAATATCATCATCCAGCGCATTCATCTTGGTATGGAATTCAACACACGCCACGCCATCACCCATATCATAAAGTGTCGCGCCGGCGTTCTGTCTGATCAGCTTTTGTTCCTTCAGCACCAGAAGGCCGTGCGGGCGGGCAATCGGGACATATTTTCGCTTGGTTACATCGTAAACAGCCACTTTTTGACCGGCGCTGACCTGGTAAAAAGTCTCAATCCCAGCCGCCAGCATTTCATCCACCCAGCCGGCGGGAGCAAAGCCTTCGGCTTTCATCAAGGCAACTGTCTCGCGCACACCCAAGCGGTCCCAGATTTCAAACGGCCCGGCCTCGTGACCAAAGCCCCAGCAAATGGCATCATCGACCGGCTTGCCGGTATCGGCAACTTCCGGCAGGATGGCGGAAGCATACTGGAAACCCTGCAACAGCAACGCCTTAACCAGGAGCGCCCCGCGATCGGTCTCCTGGAGCATGGCCTTCAACCGGTCACCCAGCGCCTCGATCTCATGCACTTTGCCAACAGATTCAAAACGAACCTTTTTGGGGGCAGCATGTTCGAGCGTGGACAGATCCAAAGACCAGAATTCCTTACCACTCTCGGTTTTCACTTCCTTGTAAAAACCAGCCCTGGTCTTGTTTCCCATCCAACCTTTCTGCAGCAGGGTCTTGATCAGGGCATTGGCTTTTTCATCCTGCAGATAGGGCATGGCGTAAGCATCGTGTGGAATGCCTGCCGCCAGATTGCGCCCGACGTGCTCCCAGATATCGATCCCGACCAGGTCAATCAGACGGAAGGTGGCAGTCTTGGGGCGGCCCATCAACGGCCCGGTGACGGCATCGACTTCATCGACTGTGTATCCATTTTTGAGGATATAGTGCATTGCGAATGCGCCCGTGCCAAAAGCAATCCGGTTTCCGATAAAGTTAGGCGTATCCTTGCACAGTACGATGCCTTTGCCAAGCCGGTATTCTCCAAAATGCGAGATGAAATCGACGACTTCCGAACTGGTGTCATCTGTTCGAATAATTTCCAGCAGTTTGAGATAACGCGGCGGGTTAAAAAAGTGGGTGCCCAGGAAATGCTGTTTGAAATCCGCCGAGCGACCGTTCGCGATATCCTTGAGCGGGATACCGGAGGTGTTGCTGGAGATGATTGAGCCTGGTTTGCGGACGGCATCGATGCGTGCCATCAAGTCCTGCTTGATCTTCAGGTTTTCAACGATCACCTCGATCACCCAATCGGCCCTGGCGATCACGCCAAAATCATCTTCCAGGTTACCGGTTTTCACCAGCGGGTATTGATCTGATGAAAAGAAGGAAGCCGGGCGGGATTTTTTGGCACGCTCCAGGCCTTCGTTCACAATTTTATTGCGCGCATCAGCATTACCAGCCAAGGCATCTCTGGCAACAATATCCAGCAGCGTGACGGGCACACCGGTGTTGGCCAGGTGTGCCGCTATCGCTGCGCCCATGGTTCCAGCGCCGATAACAACCGCAGAATGAACTTGATACTTCATATCGCCTCCTCCAGTCAGGTACTTAATCTGTTCACATTTTTCCAATTAAAATTGCAACAACTAACGGGGTGATAAAACATCTCCAAAAAGAAAATAGTTTTTTTGAGTTTTCACGGGTAGCTTACCCGTGAAAACTCAACATTCAGGGAAAACCAATTTTTTTGTTCTTCCATGCGGCAAAATCATAACCGAAGAGTGGTGCAAAGATCCCAATAATTGAAATTATCAACCACCATCTGCTGAAGGTCCGACACAGCTACAATATTTTGCTCAACACTTCGACTAAAATCTGGGCCAGTAAGATCTTGAAAATCAAGGCGGCCGGATAAACACTGGCATAGGATACGGTCGGCAGGTCGGTCTCTGCCAGGGATTGGGCGGCACCCAACCCGGGTGGGTTGGTCATACAGGCGCACAACGCGCCCAGCGTGGAAAGGGTCGTCATGCGATAAATTGGGATCATCAGCACCAAACCACTGATGACTGTCACCATGGTAATCAGGATGCCGGCCGCCACCAGGCTCCAACCGCGCTGCTGTACAACTTGCAGCAGTTGGGAACCGGCGTTGGTACCTGCGCCGGCCAGAAACAACATCAAACCCAATTCCCGGGTGATGTTGCGCGCGGCAGGTGGCACCCACAGACGAAAATTACCAACCCGTCCAAAGTGACCAATCACCAGCCCGACCAGGAAGACGCCGCCCGCATTTCCCAACCGTAAATCCAGGCCAGATGAAATGGGAATGGAGATATTACCCAGGATGACACCCAACACCAGCCCGACCAGGAAGGTCACCATCTGGGTTTCATCCGCGCGGGCAGGCTTACCGGCTACAATACGCACAAACTCGTCCACTGCACCCGTCTCACCCACCAGGCGAATACTGTCGCCAATCTCGAGGGTGGCCGTGCCGGTGGGCGTGATCTCCAACCCCTGGCGCCGGATGCGGGTAATGACAACCGTATAGCGCTCCCAAATTTTAAGGTCCGCCAACTTTTTACTGATCAGTGAAGGTTCGCTGACATACACGTCCACACTCTTGACATCTGTATTGACATCCATTTTTGCATCGGACGGCTCACCCAATAAAACCGACATTTTTGCTACTTCGGCTTCCTGCCCAACCACCATGACAATATCCCACAACTGCAAGCGGGTAGCGGGGGTGGCCGCAAAAACCTGCTCCCCGCGCCGGACACGGGAGAGATTGACTGTGCTCAATCTGTGCAGATCAATCTCACGCACCAAGCGCCCATCAATGTTAGGGTTTGTGATGCGATACTGCCTGGCCACTATGCCGGGCTGTTCCAGGGCCTGCTCCTCCCGCCAGCGCGCTTCTTCAGCCGCCAGATCACGCCGCAGCAGCCTTGGCAGCAGCTGCACGACCAGCACCACCCCAACCATGCTGAATGGGTATGCGATCCCATAACCAACCGAAACCGAGGCACTGTTGCCCAATCCCAGGCGGTTGACACTGTCGATCACCGCGGCCAGGGCCGGGGTGCAGGTCAACGCGCCGGCGAAAAGCCCGGTTGCAAGGTCAAAGGGCAGCTTCCAGATCAGTGCCACCAGGACAGTCACAACACCTCCCGCCAGGACCGTCACAAAGGCAATCACAATAAATCGAATGCCCTGGCTGCGAAAAGTCCGAAAAAAGCGCATCCCGGCCTGCAAACCAACTGCATATACAAACAAGAGCAGACCCAGGTCCATGATGACCTTGGGGACGCTTAAGCCAAAATGACCGAAGACCAGCGCCACAAACAAGACGCCCGCCGTACCCAGTGATATGCGCTTCACTGAGATCGTACCCAACCAGGAGCCCAGCGCCAGGATTAGAAACAACACCAGCATTTGTTCAGCAAATAATGCAGACATTTTTCACCTCTGGCTTGAGCGTATCACAGGCAGACCAGATTTATTAGTGATATTAATCACAACCCTGGCAAGGCGCGAATCATCTATTTGAAACAATTCCGGGTGGACTAGCGCAAATCTGAACCGGAATAGCCAAGCAGTTGGCGGGCCACAACCAGGCGGTTGATCTGCCCGGTGCCTTCATAAATATCGGTAATCTTGGCATCCCGGAACCATTTTTCCAACAGGAATTCGCGGCTGTAACCAAGCGGTCCCATTATTTCAACAGCCTTTTGGGTGACTTTGTTGACAATATCACCCGATCTGACCTTGCTCATGGATGACTCGAGCGCGTTTGGCTGCTTGTTATCCGCCATCCAAACCGCTTTTAAGACCATCAGCCAGGCCGACTTGACCATGATTTCCATGTCGATCACATCACGCTCAATTGAACTCAGCTTTTGGCGTGGCAAACCAGTGCGAATGCTGACACCCTGCTCAGTCAACATTTTCTTAACCTCTTCCAGCGCCGCGCGTGCCACGCCCACACCAGTCGCCGCCACCAGTGGGCGGGTCGCATCAAAAGTGGCCATAGCGCCTTTAAATCCGGTGGTAGTCTTCTCGACCGTCGGGCTGCCCAGGATATTCTCAAATGGTACCCGCACTGCGTCCAGCGAAATGGAAGCCGTGTCGCTGACCCGGATGCCCATTTTATACTCCAGCTTGGTGACCTTGACCCCAGGTGTGCCGGCTTCTACTACAAACGATCGCATCCCAGAACGTCCGGCGGTCGGGTCAATGGAAGCCCAGACCACGATGAAACCCTTGCCAAACTCAGGATGCTCATTAATGGATTTTTCACCGCAGGTCACAAAAACTTTCTCGCCGGTGATGACCCATTCGTTGGTCTTTTCATCCAGGACGGCCCGTGTCCGGATGGCGGAAGTATCCGAGCCAGCCTGCGACTCGGTCATACACATGGCGGCGAAGGTGGGTTTTTCGCCGGAAAAACGCGCCAGAAATTTTTCGCGCTGTTCCGCTGAGCCGGCGGCCTGTACCGCTGCCGCTCCCAGGCCACCGCCAGGGCTGCCCAGGTACATACCGACATCGCCCCACGAGAGCATTTCCAATTGATTAGCCAGCAGCTGGTATGCAATCGAGGGCCGCCTGGGTTTATTGGGATCTTCACTCTTTTTTTCTTCAGCCGGTACGAGAGAACCAGCCGAGCCACCGCCCATGGCTTTCATGGCGGTATGCATAAATTCAATATAACTATACGGA
This sequence comes from uncultured Anaerolinea sp., assembly GCA_964559195.1. Classification (GTDB taxonomy): domain Bacteria; phylum Chloroflexota; class Anaerolineae; order Anaerolineales; family Villigracilaceae; genus UBA5195. Next base: position 5,362 of record CAZLJB010000144.1, read on the forward strand.
ATGGCGTGTTCGTTCTCGTCCATTTCGCGAGAAATAGGCCGCATCATGTTGTCGGCCACGCTTTGAAGTAAAAATCTGGTCTGTTCGACCGGTTTGGGGGTTTCAAACTCGATAGTCATTTTGTCCTCCTAAGCAATTGCTAAACCAGTGAAAGTTGCAAAACCACGCCCACAACGCATCCACATTTCGACAGGATGATCCCGGATATATCCATGCCCACCCAGGATCTGAACCGCGCGATCTGTGACCAGCATGGCCATATCCGCGGCCGAGGTGGCTGCCAGGTAAGCTTCATTTTCTGCATCTGGTTTGCCGGCGTCTAATTTCCAGGCCGCTTCCCAGGTCAACAGACGTGTGGCTTCGATTTCAATTCCCATTTCAGCCAGCATAAAAGCAATCGCCTGTTTTTGACCTATTTTTACACCAAAAGCATCGCGGTCTTTAGCATAATCGCGCGCATATTCAAAAGCCGCTCGCGCCACTCCCACCGCCAGCGCCGCATTCGTCACGCGCATGGCGGCCAACAACCCTGCAAAGTCACCTTCCAATAAATTACCAGCCGGAACGCGTACCTGGCGCAAGGTCACCTGATACATTGGCAGCGCATTCAAACTCATCAGTTTGATCCGCTCTGATACCTGTAAACCTGCAGAATTTTGGGGGACAATAAAACCCTTAGTCTGACCAGCCAGGTTGGCATACACCAACATCGCTTGGGCCTCAGCGGCAAAAGGCACGTACGTTTTTACGCCATCCAGGATGAAATCAGTGCCATCGGAAATGGCGGTTGTCTTGAGCTGATTTGGATCAAAATCAAAGGAGGGCTCGACCAAGGCCGCCGTAAATGGACGCCAATCGGCCTCGATCACCGCGGGGATAAACGTTTCCTTCTGCTGGTCGCTGCCCGCCATTAGAATTGGCATGACAAACAGCCCGGGGGTCATGACAGCCAGCGCCCCCGCCAAATCGCCGAAACCAAGTTCTTCCGCCGCCAGCACACCGGTGACGAGAGAGTGCTCGCCAAAACCACCGTAGTTTTCAGGGGTTGAGGCTTGCAAAATACCCAGCTCCCAGCCCTTGCCGATCAGTTTCCTGGGAAGCTGCTTCGTTTCTTCAGCATCGTGCGCCGCCGGGCGTAGATCACTCCTGGAGTAGCGGGCGACAGCCTCGATCAACATCTTTTGCTCATCCGTTGGCATGAAACCGTACATAATCTACCTCCTCCTTTTACCTTTTCAAACCGGTCAGAAATAAATTGGTGAAATGATCTGCAATTTCTTCAATCGACAGCGCTCCATCCGAGTGGTACCAGGTGATGGTCCAATTCATCATGCCCATCAAGCCACGGGTCGTCAGCGCAATATTATCAACTAAAAAAACACCACTATTCATGCCTTCCTGGATCAAATCCCGCCACAGTTGTTCGAACCGGTCGCGGTGCGGGATATGCCTTAATTGGTAGACAGGACCAAGCGAACGATGTTCCAACAAAAGGACCGAGACAAGATCGCCCTGTTCATTGAGTGTTTTTAGATATAAACGCACCGCCATGCGCAATTTTTGATCAGCCGGCAATTTTTGCGCCATCACACCCACCATTCCTTCAATGACCATATCCAACGCCCGGTCCAACAGTTCCAATAAAATATCCTGTTTACTGGAAAAGTGATGGTATAGACTGGCTTTCTGAAGCTGAACCGCTTCTGCAATATCAGCCATGGAAGCGGCGTGATAACCCTTCTGACGAATGACTTGTGCTGCGGATTCAAGGATGGCTTCTCTACTCATGCAACAATCTCCCTACCGAACGGTCGGTAGGATAATAATAGCAGAGAGCCCAAACAGAGTCAAGAGGGATTTTTCTGGTAGTGTGGTTCTTTTTT
>CAZLJB010000145.1:0-7242 GCA_964559195.1 uncultured Anaerolinea sp.
ACGTCATGCTGGAGCTGATCCTGACGCGGCCAAAGGATCGGGAGACCCTGGTCAATGGCGCTCAGGGATTGCGCTTTCTGGTGTTGGACGAGCTGCACACTTACCGCGGCAGACAGGGCGCGGATGTATCCATGCTCGTTCGCCGCGTACGGGAAGCCCTGCATGCCAATCATCTGCAGTGCATCGGCACATCCGCAACCCTGGCAGGTGCCGGCAGCCTGGAGCAGCAGCGCGCCGATGTCGCCGAAGTGGCTTCCGTCTTGTTTGGCGACAAGGTTCACCCACAGAATGTCATCGGTGAGACCCTGCGCCGCGCGACCCCACAAGAACCGGGGCATATCTCCGCCCCACAAGAACCGGGGCATATCTCCGCCCCACAAGAGCTGGGGCATACCTCTGCCCCACAAGAACCGGGGCATACCTCTGCCGGTGAGAATTCATTCGAAGATGTGTCTTTTCTTGCAAGGCTCACCGCCAGTGTTCAAAACCCCGATCTGTCCCACAATAGCCGGGATATATCTCTACCCAATACCTATGCAGAATTCATCCAGCACCCGCTGGCGAGTTGGGTCGAGACCCGCCTGGGATTGACGACCGATGCCATCAGCGGCCGGTTGGTCAGGGCGAAACCGGTCAGCATTACCGGCAGTGCTGGCGCCGGGCAGGAACTCAGCCTGCTGACCGGGCTGCCTGTTGACGTATGCACCCAGGCCCTGCAAGCCATCCTGTTGAAGGGCTATCTGGTTACCAACCCGGAGACGAATTTCCCGGCTTTTGCATTTCGCTTGCACCAATTCATCAGCCGCGGGGATACCGTTTATTCATCGATAGAACCGGAAGCGGAGCGCTATATCACCGTTCAAGGTCAGAAGTTTGTACCCGGTGAGCGGGACACCATTTTGCTGCCGCTGGCTTTTTGCCGGGAATGTGGGCAGGAATATTATGTCGTCAGGCGGGCCAGGGATAAGAAAAGTCTTGTGGATCTATTTTCACCCCGCGAACTCAATGAAAACAAAGATTCAGAAGGCGGCGAAGCGGGCTTCCTGTTTTTGAATGAAGGCAACCCATGGCCGGAAAATAGCCTGGATGCGATTGAGCGCCTTCCGGATGACTGGATTGAAGAGGACGATGGCGAATTGGTGATCAAGCGCAGCCAGCGCAAAAACCTGCCGGATGTCATCAAAGTCGGTACGGATGGAAAAACAGGCGTTTCCGGACAATCGCTCGCGTATTTAAAAGCACCCTTCCGTTTCTGCCTGCACTGTGGGGTATCCTACGGCGCGCGCCAATCTTCTGATTTTTCCAAGCTGACCGAGCTCAGTTCAGGCGGCCGTTCCACCGACACAACCATTCTGAGCATGTCCCTGATCCGGCGCTTAAGAAACGACCAGGATTTGAGGAAGGAAGCCAGAAAACTGCTCAGCTTCACCGATAACCGCCAGGATGCTTCGCTGCAGGCGGGTCATTTTAACGATTTTGTGGAAATTGCCCTGCTGCGCTCGGCCCTATACCGGGCGGTCAAAGCCAGCGAGCAAACCGGAATTTCGCACGAAATCCTGACCATGAAGGTTTTTCAAGCCCTGGGGCTGCCGGTGGAGTATTACGCCAGCGACCCGGAAGTGCGTTTTGCCCAAAAGGCGGAAACGGACAAGGCGCTGCGCGAGGTGCTTGGATATCGCATTTATCGCGATCTGAAACGTGGCTGGCGCATCACTTCCCCCAATCTTGAACAAAGCGGGCTGCTGAAAATCGAGTATGTTTCGCTGGATGAGTTGTGTGAAGATCAGGGTATCTGGCAAGAATCCCACCAGGCATTGGCTTCAGCCAGCCCTGAAACCCGGGCGCGGATTTCAAAGGTGTTGCTGGATTATATGCGCCGCGAACTGGCCATCAAGGTCACCTATCTCGACCCGGCCGCACAGGAAAGCGTCCGCCAGCTCAGCAGTCAGCGCCTGATTGCGCCCTGGGCCAGAGATGAAAGCGAAATTCTTGAGCATGCTTCCATTTTGTTCCCCAGGCCGAAGATGGGAGACCAGGATGATTATGGTGGAAATCTCTACCTTTCCCCGCGTGGCGGTTATGGCCAATTCTTAAAACGTAACAACACCTTCCCTGACTTTCACGGGCGCATGTCTTCTTTGGACATTGAGGAAATCATTGACCAGATTCTCAACAGCTTGCGAATTTGCGGGCTGGTGGAAAAAGTGGTCGATGAAAAAGATGATGTGGGCGGTAAACCGGGTTACCAGCTGCTCGCTTCAGGCATGCTCTGGAAAGTTGGAGATGGCAGCCAGGCCTTTCACGATCCCATCCGCGTTCCCAGGATGCCCGAGAGCGGTGGCAAGACCAACGATTTCTTTGTAAATTTCTACCAGACGGTGGAAAACCAGGTACTGGGTATTGAAGCGCGCGAACATACCGCCCAGGTGCCCGCCATGCAGCGTGAAGAACGCGAAAGAAAATTCCGCACGGCGGAGCTGCCGATCCTTTTCTGTTCGCCCACAATGGAATTGGGGGTGGATATCGCCGAGTTGAATGCCGTCAACATGCGCAATGTGCCGCCCACCCCGGCCAACTATGCCCAGCGCAGCGGTCGGGCCGGCAGAAGCGGGCAGCCCGCACTGGTCTTCACCTACTGCACGATGGGCAGCGCGCACGACCAGTATTACTTTAAACGCCAGAACCTGATGGTGGCCGGCGCGGTCACGCCTCCCCGGCTGGACCTGACCAACGAAGACCTGGTGCGCAGCCATGTGCAGGCCATCTGGCTGGCTGAATCGGGTTTAAGCCTGGGACAATCCCTGAAGGATTTGCTGAATTTAATCGATGAGCCAAAGCTAGCCTGTCTTGATTTCGTCCAGGATGCGTTAAATTCCCAGGGCAGCCGCGCCAAGGCCAAAATGAAGGCCCAGGCCGCACTGAGTGATATCCAGGCTGACCTGGAGCAGACCGATTGGTGGAACGATGGCTGGCTGGATGCAGTGCTTTCGCAGGTTGACTTGCAGTTTAACCAGGCCTGCGAACGCTGGCGCAACCTGTACCGCGCAGCCATGAACCAGCTCGAAGTCCAGCATAAGATCATCAGGGATGCCAGCCGCTCCGCCCAGGACAAACGCCAGGCGGAACGCCTGTACCAGGAAGCCAAGAGCCAGCTAGAGTTGTTGACCGAAGCGGAAAACATCGCGCAGTCTGACTTCTATTCTTACCGCTATTTTGCCAGCGAAGGCTTTTTGCCGGGATACAGCTTCCCGCGCCTGCCGCTTTCGGCCTATATCCCGGCCCGGCGCATCCGCAGCCAGGATGATGAATTCCTGTCGCGGCCGCGCTTCCTGGCCATCTCCGAATTTGGTCCGCAGTCGATCATTTATCATGAAGGCTCGCGTTACCGCATCAACAAGGTCAGCCTGCCCGTCTCAGCAAGCGGTGAAGGCCTGGCCCTGACGCGCGTTAAACAGTGTCCGGTCTGCGGCTATTTGCACCCGATCAGCAGCGGGGATGGCCTGGATCGCTGCGAACGCTGTGACGCACTGCTGGAAGCACCGCTCAACAACCTCTTCCGGCTGCAGAACGTCTCCACCAAGCGCACCGAGCGCATCTCATCCGATGAAGAAGAGCGCGTCAGGCAGGGTTATGAGCTGCAAACGGCCATCCGCTTTGCCGACCATGCCGGCGTCATCTCTGTGCGCACTTCAGAAATTCATTATCACCCGCAAGGGGCGCTTCGCGAGGGCGAATTGATTGGCAAATTGACCTATGGTCATTCGGCCACACTCTGGCGCATCAATTTGGGTTGGCGCAGGCGCGCCAATCCGCTCCAGTTTGGTTTTATCCTGGATACCGAGCGCGGCTATTGGGCGCGCAAGGAAGATGATCAGACAAACACCGATGGCGATGATCCCCTCTCACCGCGCACCACGCGGGTCGTGCCATTCGTTGAAGATCACAAAAACTGCCTGCTCTTCGAACCGGCCGTGCCGCTCGACCCCGATCAGATGGCTTCGCTGCAGGCTGCGTTGAAGAACGCCATCCAGGTCGAATACCAGTTGGAAGACAGCGAACTGGCGGCGGAACCGATGCCGAAGCGCGATGTGCGCCGTTCGATCCTGTTCTACGAAGCGGCCGAAGGCGGGGCGGGTGTCCTGCGCCGGCTGGTGGATGATCCCGGCGCATTCGCCAGGGTGGCCAGCCAGGCGCTGCAGTTGTGCCACTACGATCCGCAAACCGGCGAAGACCTGCGGCATGCGCCGAATGCCCGGGAAGACTGCGAAGCCGCCTGCTATGACTGCCTGATGAGCTATTACAACCAGATGGATCACCGCTTTCTTGACCGGCAGCTGATCAAAGATTTCCTGATGCAGTGCAGCCAGTCTGATTCGACATCTTCGCCCGAGGGCATTTCACGGACGGAACATCTCCAGCACCTGCTGAACCTGTGCCAATCCGACCTGGAACGCGAATGGCTGGGCTTTCTCGAAAAAGGCAACTATCGCCTGCCCAGCCATGCCCAGTATCTGCTGGAAGGCTGCCAGACCCGCCCGGATTTCTTCTACGAGCAGGAACACACCGCCATATACGTGGATGGTCCGCATCATCTTTACCCGGAACGGGTCAAACGTGACCAGGCGCAGATGGAATGCATGGAAGACACCGGCTACACGGTTGTTCGTTTTCCCCTGCTGGATGATTGGGAAAAGACCGTCAAGCGCAATTCTTCAATTTTCGGGAGCAGCATGCAAACATGAGACCCTTTTCTCACTTTGATCCCATAAATAAAACACCCCCGACTATCCTTTATCAGGAAAGCAACCTCAATTGGTTACCTTTTATCGGGAGCGCGTAAGCCAGACGAACTGGTTTATTGTGTACCAGTATTTTACATCTAATCAGGAAAAAGGTTAAACATGCCGGTGCCAAATTTTTCTATCGGTTCCCATATAAAAACGCGTGGTTGCCAGACTGGTCGTCTATGTTAAATAAACCTGCCCTGCAGTACCCTAAGGAAGAACGCCTGGTCGCAGAATTGGAGCGATTGGGTATTCGCTATTTATCGCGCCAGACAATTATCCAGGCCAAACGTGTGCGATCCCCACAGCGTTTGATTGCGGCGTTGATCCAGCAACCCAGCAGCCGGGTGCGTACCGCAGCGATTGCTATCTTCCTGGCGAATCCAATATTTGCCGAATCACTGCCGGGCGCAATGCAACTGCTTTCCGTCTCCGAAAGGCAAACGCTCAAGCTATTTTATACGGCTGCGGTCTATTTGCAGCATAAACACGCCTTGCGTTTGCAGGCTTTCCTGGGAGAACGCTGGCAATGGCTGCCGGATTGGTACTCTGCTGAATTGAACATCGTGGGCGGTCAGCCGCCAGACGAACTGCTGACCCAACTGGGGCACGAACAGCAGCGCATGACCGGCATCATGGCGAACTGGACCGGCACGTATGAAAACGTGGCCCATCACTTAATGCGCCGCTGGGAGTTGGAGCAAAAATGGAACCAGTAACTTCTTTGGCCTTGGAACAATTTCTGCAAAAACTGGGATTACGCGCGGAGCGCCCAACGGCTCTTTATTTGTTGGGAGGCAGCGCTTTATGTTTACTCGGTTCACCACGTGAAACACTGGATGTAGACTATATGCTTGATCCCGAATCCCCGGATATGGAGACGTTGATTGCCCAGGTGGCAGACGAATCCAAACTTGACCTGGAATTTGTGCCCCTGGCCGAATTTATCCCCTTGCCGCCTGAATCAGAGCAGCGCCGCCGTTTTGTGGGTCGCTACGGGCAAATGGATGTTTTTATCTTCGACCCGTACAGTATTGCGCTCAGCAAGGTTGCGCGCGGATTTGAGTCAGATATTGATGATGTTCTTTTTTTGCTGGCCAAAGACCTGATCAGCTTCGCAGAACTGGAGCGACTTTTCCTGCTGATCCTGCCTGAGGCAGCCCGATCTGACATTCTTCCATCTGAATTCAAGGCTTACTTTGAAGAAATTAGAAAAAGGGTGGGCAGATGACCTTCTCTGTCGGTTCTCTCGTAAAAGCGCGTGGGCGCGAATGGGTGGTACTGCCCGAATCAGACGATGAAATGCTTATTCTGCGTCCTTTGGGTGGCTCGGATGATGAAATTGCTGGCATCTATCTGCCGCTGGAAAAGGTGGAACCTGCCCGTTTTGACTTGCCAGACTCCAGCAAAGTGGGTGATTTCCGCTCGGCACGCCTGCTGCGGGATGCGGTCAGGCTGGGGCTGCGCTCGTCGGCTGGTCCTTTCCGCTGTTTTGCGCGCCTGGCATTCGAGCCGCGCCCATACCAGCTTGTGCCATTGTTGATGGCGTTGAAGTTGGACCCGGTGCGTGTACTGATTGCAGATGATGTCGGTATTGGCAAGACCATCGAAGCCGGGTTGATTGCGCGCGAACTGCTCGACCGGGGCGAAGTGCAGCGCCTGGCTGTTCTGTGTCCGCCACAACTTGCGGAACAGTGGCAGGCAGAGCTGCGAGACAAGTTTCATATCGAAGCCGAACTGGTTCTGCCGGGAACGGCTGCCCGGCTGGAGCGCGGCACCAGCCTCGGACAGTCGTTGTTTGATATCCACCCATTTGTGATTGTCTCGCTGGATTTTATCAAAACCGACCGCAGGCGTGATGAGTTTCTGCGCACCTGCCCGGAACTGGTCATCGTAGACGAGGCTCATACCTGCGCCTTTGGCACAGAGCAACGTGGACGTCATCAGCGACACAGGTTGGTAGCTGGCCTTGCAGAAAACCCAAAGCGTCACATTATCCTGGTGACTGCCACCCCGCACAGCGGCAAAGAAGATGCCTTCCGCTCACTGTTGACCATCCTGGATGCTGATTTCCAGAACCTGCCGGATGAGCTGGGCGGTGCCGAAAATGAACGTCACCGCAAGCAGTTGGCTGCGCACTTTGTGCAGCGGCGGCGGGCGGATATTCGTCATTACATGGATGCCGATACGCCTTTCCCTGAACGGTTGGAAGGCGAAACATCTTATAAACTCTCACCCGAATACAAGAAGTTATTCGAACGTGTATTGGAATATGCGCGTGAAACAGTCAAAGATACCGGCGAAGGACAGTTCCATCACGCGCAGCGGTTGTTCCATCAGCGGGTGAAGTGGTGGTCTGCGCTGGCCTTGCTGCGTTCGCTGGCATCCAGCCCGTTGGCGGCGGCCTCTACCCTGCGCAACCGAGCGGCGACCATCGAAGCCGAAACCGCTGAAGAAG
>CAZLJB010000146.1:0-7218 GCA_964559195.1 uncultured Anaerolinea sp.
TTTGGTTGGTATATAATCTAATCGACCTGAAGAGGAGGTCTTTTGTGAATAATTCCCGTAATCAGTCTTTAATAATTTATGCCTTACTGTTCATAGCCATTGTGGCAATGGTGTTTTTCCAGATCAAGCAGCAACCAAGTGTAGACGATACGCTAACTATTAATCAGGTAGCGTCGGATATCCAGCAAGGCAAGGTTAAGCGGATCGTCGTAGAATCTGATAATCGCTTGCGGATTATTTATCCTGGTGGCGCACAAGGTGATATCGAAAAAACCGCTCAAAAGGAAGATTCGGTTTCACTTGTTCAGCAGTTACTACAACTGGGTGTAACTACCGAACAGTTGGCGCCTGAAAAGGTAAAAGTCGAAATTCAGCCGCCGAGTTCCTGGTTGTCAGTCTTGAGTGTGGTTGGCTATGTATTGCCTTTCATTCTGATGTTTGGTTTGTTTTGGTGGATTTTCCGCCAGGCCCAAGGTTCCAATAACCAGGCCATGTCGTTTGGTAAAAGCCGGGCACGCATGTTCAGCGGGGAACACCCAACCGTTACTTTTGATGATGTTGCTGGTGCAGATGAATCAAAAGAAGAACTTAAAGAAGTTGTTGAGTTCTTGCGTGAACCACAAAAATTTATACAATTAGGCGCTCGCATCCCCAAGGGCGTTTTGTTGGTTGGACCTCCCGGTACAGGTAAAACTTTATTGGCAAAAGCTGTCTCCGGTGAGGCTGGCGTCCCTTTCTTTTCAATTTCCGGTTCGGAATTTGTCGAAATGTTTGTGGGTGTGGGTGCTAGTCGGGTCCGTGATCTGTTCGATCAGGCCAAGCGTCATTCTCCATGCATTATTTTTGTCGACGAAATTGATGCAGTTGGCCGCCAACGCGGTGCTGGTTTGGGTGGCTCGCACGATGAACGAGAACAAACCCTCAACCAGATGTTGGTTGAAATGGATGGTTTTGACACCGATACCAATGTTATTGTGATGGCTGCCACCAACCGCCCTGATATTCTTGACCCTGCCTTGATGCGCCCAGGTCGTTTCGATCGCCGGGTAACACTGGACCGGCCGGATATGCGTGGCCGGGAGGCAATCTTAAAGGTACATTCCAAGGGCAAGCCATTGGAACCCGAACTCGATCTTTCAACTGTGGCTCGTGGAACCCCAGGTTTCGTTGGCGCTGATCTTGAAAACCTGGTAAATGAGGCTGCTATTCTGGCGGCCAGGCGTAACAAGAAAAGCATTGGCCAACCCGAAATGGAAGAAGCCATTGAACGCGTTGTGATGGGACCAGAACGTAAATCCCGTTTGATCAGCGAAGAAGAGAAACGAATTATTGCTTATCACGAGGCGGGTCATGCTGTGGTTGGCAACGCCATCGCTGAGGCGGATCCGGTTCAAAAAGTGACGATCGTCGGGCGTGGTCAGGCCGGTGGAGTTACCTGGTTTAGGCCAGAAGAAGACCGTGTTTTAATGTCACGCAAAAAATTTATTGCCAACTTGACATACGCTCTGGGTGGTCGTGCGGCTGAAGAAGAAGTTTTTGACGATATCACATCCGGGGCTTCCAATGATATTGAACAGGTAACCCGTATTGCCCGTACCATGGTTACACGGCTTGGTATGAGTGATAAGCTAGGGAACATGGTTTATGGTCAAAAGGAAGAGTTGATTTTCCTCGGACGTGAAATTTCTGAGCAGCGTGATTATTCTGAAGCTATCGCTCAACAGATCGACTCTGAAGTCCGCAAATTGGTGGATGATGCATACCGCCAGGCTCAGTCCATTCTTAAGAAATATCGCAAAGAATTGGATGATGTGGCCAATCTCTTGATTGAGAAAGAAACCATCACCCGCGAAGATTTTGAGAAAGTATTCCCGCCACCATCCGGGAAGAAGAGCGGAACTCCGCAACTTGCTTGAAAATAAATTAAAGAAAAAAATCCTCCCTGAAAGGGGAGGATTTTTTTCTTGGTAAAGTCCGTAAATTGGAAAAGTACTTGCTCAGGACTCTTTGGTTTGGAGCCAATTCATCCTAACTTTACCGCCAGGACAAACAAATAGGTGGTTTTCCCTGGAATGGGGTTTTCACGGGTGATCTTCCCACGAAAACCCCATAAAATAACATCTTCTTTTCCTCTTTGGCGAGACGTTTTCTAACCTGGGAAAACACCCTGTCAGTAATAACTTGGAACCATTATTTAATGGTCTCTTTGTGCTGTCGAACCAATTCACGGCGTAGAATTTTCCCAACCGTGGTTTTGGGCAGTTCGGTCCGAAATTCAATGTGAGTTGGCACCTTATAGGCAGCCAACTTTTCTCTGCAGAAGGCTTTGATTGCATCTTCCGTGACTGTTTCGCCCGGTTTTAAAACAATCCAGGCTTTTACGGTTTCGCCTCGATATGGGTCAGGAATTCCAGCCACGCCCACGTCCATTACCATCGGGTGTGTGATTATGACCTCTTCTACTTCACGAGGCCAGACCTGATAACCACCCGGTTTGATCAGTTCTTTTTTCCGGTCGACGATATAAAAATAACCGTCTTCGTCCATCCGCGCAATATCACCTGTAAACAACCATGCACCGCCGCCATCGCCCATGTCGCGCAGGGTATTGGCAGTTTCGGTAGGCATATTATGATATCCCTTCATGACTTGCGGCCCACGAATAACTAATTCGCCGATTTCACCGTTGGTCAATTCTGTAACACCATCATCCAGACTGATAATCTTGCTTTCCACATCAGGGAGTGGCATGCCAATCGAACCGGTTTTATTTTCTCCAGACATCGGATTACAATGTGTGGCGGTTGGTGCCTCTGAAAGTCCAAAACCCTCAAATACAACCCCTCCGGTCAGGGCTTCAAATTTCTCCTTTGTTTCGCGTAACAGCGGCGCGGAGCCAGAGATACAGGCCTTAATCGAGCGCAGTTTGTATTTACCCGCTGCAACTTCCGGTCGATTGTTAATGGCATTGTAAAGTGTCGGTACACCTGGGAATATTGTTGGTTGGTATTTATCGATGTTTTCGAGCAAATCGGGAATATCCCTGGCATTTGGGATCATGACCATACTTGCACCGCCGGCCATTGCAAAATTCATTCCCGCAACCATGCCATAAACATGGAATAGGGGTATGGCCATTAAAACAATTTCATTTCCATCTGTCAGGGTAGTAAACCAGTTTTTAATTTGGAGAGTGTTGGCGACCACGTTACGATGCATGGCTACCGCGGCTTTTGAAACGCCTGTAGTTCCACCGGAATATTGAAATAAGGCTGTATCCTCGGGTGTGATATCCATTTTTGGACGATCCGACGCCGAATATTTAGCGATTAGATCCTTCATCCACAAATCCCCATCTCTTAATCCGCCTTCAATCAGAAACCCGGATTTTTTTTCTAATGCCAAAGTAAACAACAGGCGTTTGACAGGTGGTAATGTTTCTTTGAGATTTGTTACGATAATGGTTTTAATCTTGGTTTTGGGTTGGGCAGACTTGATTGTATTATAGAAGTTAGACATCACGAACATGACTTCGATTCCGGCGTCATTGGTCTGATGCTCAATTTCTGACGCAGTGTAAAGTGGATTGGTTGCCACGACTACACCACCGGCTTTTAAAATTCCAAAATATGCCATCACAAATTGTGGCGTATTTGGCATAAAGATTCCCACCCTGTCACCTTTTTTAACACCCAAAGCGTTCAGTGCCCCCGCTATTCGATCTGTGATCTCATCCATTTTTTTGTAAGAAATCACAGCTCCCTTGAAGATGGTGCAAGCCCGCTCCGGGTATTTGAGCGCAGTTTGTTCAAGAAAGTAATATAAGGGTGCTTTGGGGTAATCAATGCTGTTTGGAACGCCTTTGTCGTAATGCGAAAGCCACGGACGTGATTCCATTTGCCTCTCCTTTTCACCTTTGTGATTTCAGATACTATATAAAGTATAAATAAAAATGAGCAAAAGTCAAATGTGAGAAAAATATCACAATCATGCATCCAATAGCAAGTGGGTCTGGATATAATTTTTTACTAAAGTCAATATCTCTGTGTTGACCTCGAACCATTTTATTAGGTTGTCGTCTTCTTTGAACCAGTTTCCCTGCCTGCGTACAAATACCCGGGTCATTCGTTTTATCTGGATTTTGGCTTCATCCACCGACATTTCATTTTTTAATACAGCAACTGCCTCTCGGTAGCCAATTGCAGACATACTGGGCAAATCGGGTGAGTAACCTTTGTCCAATAAGTTTTTTACTTCAGCCAGTAAGCCATTACCAAACATACTTTCAATCCGCTCATCAACCCGGGTGTATAGTTCCGGGCGTGGGCGGTTCAACCCAATCGTGATTAAGTGGTAATCTGAGGGTGTGGCTCCTCTTTGGGTAGAAAAAGGGCGACCACTTGAAAAAATGACTTCCATGGCGCGGATCGTTCGCCGAACGTTTCGGGCGTCGATTTTATTTGCTGAGACCGGGTCCAAAAGCCTGAGTTTTTCATGCAGCCATCCTGTTGAGTATTTAGTTGCCAGGGCTTCCAGAACGGTTCTTAGGCGGGGGTCTGGTTGAACTTCCGGAGGTGTCCAACCTTCGGTGACTGCGCGAATGTATTGTCCGGTGCCACCAACCAGGAAAGGTAATTTATGTCTGCTGAGAATATCGTCAATGGCCTCGCGGGCTTTTTGTTGAAAAATTGCCAACGACCAGGTTTCATCTGGATTAGCCACGTTGATTAGGTGGTGTAAAATTCGAGCCATTTCAGTGGGCGTGGGTTTGGCTGTACCAATATCCATGCCGCGGTAAAATAGCCGCGAATCGGCTGAAACGATCTCGCCATTCAATCGTTCAGCCAGTTGAATGGCGAGCTCAGTTTTTCCGACCGCGGTAGGACCAACAATTACAACCAGGGGGCTGACCGGTTTATTGGGTGACATTTTCAAAATGCTCAATCATCGGGGAATTTCCTGGACTTCCTTCAACTGCAATGGCATCACACTGCCAGGTGTCTAGTTCGTGAGCTGTTGCATAATATTGAGCACACGATCGCATGTGAGCAAGTTTTCGGCGTGTAAGTGCTTCCTCTGGCAAGCCGAATGAGCGGGAAGTCCGTGCTTTAACTTCAACAAACACAACCAACCCATCCACGGATGCGATGATGTCAATTTCGCCGTGTGGAGTGCGTGTATTCGTTTCGAGAATTGTATACCCTTTTTGTTTGAGGTAATCTGCGGCGACATGCTCTCCCCATTTACCTATCATCTGGTTGTGTTTCATAAACGGCTTCCAATCACAATAAATTTCCATTCGTCGACAGCATCATTGGGTTTCCCACGAGTTTTGGCTGTGTTTACCTTGTCAGAATGCCATCTCAGGTTGCTTATTATATACTCGACATATTCTTTTTGTTTGCTATTCGTACAAAAAGGGGCATCGATCCCCATTCTTGTTTGCGGAAAAATGGATGGTTGTTGCCAATTTAAGAGCCATGGGTAAGCCGGTCTGGTCAAGAGAAAGCAGAGTTTATGCATAACCTTCGTTTATGATGTGAAACTCATCATGGTAGAATGACCGTTCAGAAGGAGTATTATGACAGTAAAACTTGTTTTACGCGCAAAAGAAATCGAGGTTAAGCCGGGCATGACTTTGCTTGATTCGTTAAAAAAAGCTGCCATATTGCCAGAAGGTGTCATTGCAACTCGAAACGGAGAAATGATCCTCGAAGATGAGATTCTCAAAGATGGTGATGTCGTCAGGTTGATTTCAGTAATTTCCGGCGGCTTGCGATGAAGTGCAAAACTTGTGGCGAAAAAGCTGTTGTTAACATGCGTCAACATAAATTAGCACTTTGCAAGGAACATTATTTGGAGTGGATCCCAGAGCAAACGGCCAGATTTATAAAAAAGTATTGGATGTTTGGTCCAGACGAAAAAATTCTGGTGGCGGTATCGGGTGGAAAGGATTCTCTGTCGTTATGGGATATTCTACATCGCCTGGGATATACCGTCGATGGCTTGTACATTGGTCTTGGTATCGACGAGGGCATCGGATATTCAGAAGAATCTCATCGGTTGACTGAAAAATTTGCGCATGAGCGCGGTCTCAAGCTTCATGTTGTGGATATTGAAAAGATATATGGTCAAAACATTCCTGTTTTGGCTAATATGACCTCTCGAGGTTATGGACGACCCTGTTCTGTGTGTGGACTGGCCAAGCGTCATGAGATGAACCGGATTGCTCACGACCTGGGATATGATGTCCTGGCTACTGGACACAACCTGGATGATGAAGCTGCGGTACTCTTCGGAAATACGCTAACCTGGTCAAAAGAGTACCTTCTGCGACAAAAACCGGTTCTACCCGAACACGATGGCCTGGCTCGCAAGGTTAAACCTTTGTGTCGTTTTTATGAAAAAGAAATGACCGCTTATGCAATTCTGCGCGGCATTGAGTATATTTACGAAGAATGCCCGTTTTCAATCGGATCGACCTCAATATATTACAAGGAATTGCTGAACCTGCTGGAAAATGAACGGCCCGGCGCCAAGTTGACTTTTTACCTCAAATTTTTGGATGCGCGCGAAAATGGTTTATTTACTGCTGATGCTGACAGGCTGCCTCCACCGTTGTTTAATTGTCCCACCTGCGGACAGCCCACCATGTATGCAGGTAAATGTTCTTTTTGCCGGCTAATTGAAAAAATCCCAACGGCAAACCCTGACAAAACTAGTTTTGAATAAAATTATGAGTTGCGAAGATTGCAAACCACAACCCGGCTAAATGGTAGCCCAACCCCAAAAACCATCTTTACTTCTTTTTCGGGTTGTTTTCTAACCTGAGAAAACAACTGATGAGTGGTTCTACCGATAACTTTATTTGAGCAGGCGCCTGTTCATTTCGATTACGTCGGCCTGGACTTGCAGCAACTGGTCGCGCAGTTTTTGAACTTCATTACCGTATTTCAACCGCCTTGCCAGAAAAGCAAACTCTTCGCTGCCGTATACCGGTACTGTGACATCCTTTGAATTACCTCTTACCACCCGCATAGAATCGATCAACCAGCGTAGAAAAGTGTGCGCCTTGTGAAGTTTGGTGTAATCGTCATCCGAAAAGATCCCGCGCGCGTACAGCGCAGCCATGGCCTTACGGATATTGGTCAGGCGTAAGCTCGGATCTGCAGCCCCGAATGTGATTTGCAACCCCTGGATAAAATATTCGATATCCAC
>CAZLJB010000147.1:0-7217 GCA_964559195.1 uncultured Anaerolinea sp.
CAAAGATCGCATCCAGTGAAACCTGGTTCATTTCATTTAATAGCTTGCGCAGCCCATCCAAGCCCGCAGCAGGTGGAAAATCCACCAGGCCCTGGATCTGGCTGATGCGGGTGTAGATGGTTTTTAATTCCGTCAAGACCTGGTCATCGGCCTGGCTGCCGTAGCGGCGCACATCGATGCGGCACAGCACGGTTTTAAGGATGGTTTGCTGGGTGGAGGGGCCTTCCGGCGTGTTCAGCAGGCTCAGCAGCGTGGGCACGGCTGTTTCGCCGGCCCGTACCAGGATCTCGATGGCTTTCTGGCGGACAAGCGGAACCGTGGCCGAAAGGCTGCCGGCGATTAGCGTGTAGGCCTGGCCCGAGAGCGGCGAGCTGCTGTGCGGGGCGGGCAGCTGGCTGATCAGTTGTTCAAGCGTTTCAAGCGTGGCGAGTTGGATCTGTTCGAGCGGGTCGCTAAGCAGGGCCTGGGCCGCTGCCAGGCTGGCCTGGGTGACCTCGAGCGGCAGGGCTTGTTTTGTGCGGATTTGCAGGGCCTGCACGGCCAGCAGGCGAACTTCGTCCGAGCTGTCGTCCAGGTGCTGCAGGATGGGGTCGATCAGCGAACTGCCTTCCAGCTCTCTCAGGGCGCGCAAGGCGCAGCTGCGGGCCTGGGGCTGCGGGTCCTGCAAAAGCTGGTCGAGGTATTGTTGGGCCGGCTGCAGGTAGGAGGGGTTTTGCGAGTTGAGCAGCGCGGCCAGGGCCTGGCTGCGGAGTTCGGAGTGGGCGGCCGGCTCGCCGGCGGGTTGGGCTTGCTGCAGTAAGCGGCTGGCCTGATCCAAAAAGTCAGGGTTGGTGGGTTCAGTGGAATTTTTCAGCCCGTTGAAGGCCGCCAGGCGCACATTCTGATCCGGGTCGCGCAGGAAGGCTGTGAAAAAGCGCAGCTGTGAGCGGGGTGAGATGGATTGGATTTCGGCATTGGCCAGCACATCCACGATCCCGGCCCGCAGGCTGGGTGAGCTTTCTTTGGCCTTCATTTCCAAAATGGGCAGCACCGAGGTTCCGGCAGTTTCGACCATGATGCGGGCGATCAATAAAATGACGGAATCGTCCGTGCTTTCGACCAGCTTTTTGAGCAGGATGTTTTTGGCAGCCGGGTCGGCGGAGAGTGTGATGTTGCCATCACCGGGCAGCAGCGAAACGTAATCTTCCTGCTCGAGCAGGGTGATCATGGCACGCGAGTAGAGCCGGCGGATGACCAGCCCGCTCAGCAGGTAGGCCAGGGCCGGCAGGCCGAGCAGGACAGGCAGGAAGAGGTTGGGTGGGAGCAGTTTGCCAAGTTCAAGCAGGGCGCTGCTGGCCAGCAGGCCAATTGGCAGCACCAGCCCATCGATAAAGGAGCGCGAACGGCCTTTAACGCGCGCCGGTACGGCATTGTAGAGCAGGTTGTTGCTGGATTCCTGGATGGAGTAACGGAAGGTGTTGCGGTCGAAGTGCGCCAGTCCGCCGCTGACAAGCGCGAGCGGCGCCAGCAACACGCTGCCAGAGATCAGAAAGGTGCCAAAGGGGAACAGGATGTTGGCGTTGCCGACCCCGATGCGCGAGACGACCCGGCTGAACAGGAATAATTGAACCGGCAGCATGACCAGGTTGGTCAGGCCGTTCAGGTAGCCGATAAAATCGGTCATTTCGGCGCGTGATTTGAATTGCTGGGCGAAGATTTTACCGCCCTCGTAGTTCAGCAGGGCAAAGACGATCACCATCAGGAAGGTCGAGAGCGCCAGCCAGCGCAGGTAGTTGGAGTTGGAAACGTACTGAAAGCCCTCGCGGATGTTCTGGCGGTAGGGAATGTGTTCCTTCCTGGGGCGGGCGCTGGGCAGGGTCGACCCGGCTTTTTCGGCCTGGCGTGTGATTACCCGGTTCATCACCAGCGAAAGCAGCGCGATCAGTACCAGCGTAGCCACCCAGAGCAGGATGATATCGGTGGCTGGCAGGATCTGGTTGAGCAATGGAATGGTCAGCCCCGCCACGATCACGGCGAAGCGCGAAGCGGCGTTGATGACCGGCACGATGCGCTTGGAGGCGCGCGCATCGTAATAATCGCTGGCATAATTCCACCAGTGGATCACAAAGGAGGTGCGCACGGCGCGCACCAGCACGTATAGAATGGTATAAGCCAGGATCTGGTTGAACTGCAGCAGCAGCAGGCCCAGCCCAATCGCCAGGGCTGCCACCGCGCAAACCGCCACCATCAGTTTCTGGTTGGAGGTTTGGTCAACGAAGGCCGAGTAAACGGCGGTTGCGATCAGCGAGACCAGGGCGTGCAGGATGAAGACCTGCGAAAGACGGCTGACCCCGGCCAGGTAATAAAAGGATGACTCGATGATCGTCTCAGCCCAGGCCGTGCCGGTGATGAAGATAAAAAATATCAAGACCAGCATGAAGACCTTGGAGCCTTCCCCTGGGCGGATATTAAACAGCCGGTTGAAAAAACGATTCATGGATCCTGCTCACTTTGTGGTTGAACTGGCCTGCCGCTTACAGAGCCATGGCTCTGTAAGCGGCAGGCTGGCTGCGCGCTTATTCGCCTTCGGGACCGGGCTGGTCGTGGCGTTTGTTGCGAATGAGCTTGGCTTTGCTGGTCAGTTCCTGGAAGAAATCGCTTTCGACAATTTCTGCCACATACTTTTGTTTTTTACCTTCGTCGATCACGATCTGCAGCTCGTCAATTTGCTTGCGCAGCTCGGTTTCACGCAGCTCAACATCCAGGGCATTGCGCACCGCCACGGCCGCCTGCCCGGCGATCAGTTCCAGCACGCGCTCGTGATCGGTGGTGAAACTGTTGGGTCGGGCGCTGGCAAGTTCGATCAGGCCGATAATCTCGTCCTTGAAGAGCAGCGGAATACCCAGGTAGCAGCGTGGTTCAAAATCCTGCCATTCGCGCGTGTATTCCAATTCGGCATCTGGCAGCAGGTTCAGATCGGGAATCAGGATGGTGAACCCTGCCTGTTCGGCCGCGGCTTGCTCAGGGCTGCCGGGTTTTTTATCGAAGAACTGCTGGATGTGGTTTTCTTTGCGGGTGTGAATGGAGGGCCGGTCGAACTGATCCCAGACCCGGTTCAGGAAGAAACCGCGCCCGTCGGCCGTGGCGCGGGTGAAAAATTCATCCTTTTTGGGATCATACAGCAGTACCAGGGCGCGGTCGTAAGGTACCACCTTGCGGAGTGAATTGAGTACCAGCGTCAGGGTGTTGCCGATGTTGAAGCTGGATGAGATGGTGCGCGAGACGATGTTGACGGTATGCAGCTCTGAAACGCGCGCGTGCAGGGCTTTGACCATGTTGCTGAAGACCAGCGCCAGGTGCCCGACCTCATCCCCCTGTTGCATAACGGCCATAAAACCGGCCGGTTCAACGGTTTCACCGCGCTCAACCGCCTGGGCAGCCAGCGAAAGGGTGCCGAGCGGCTGGGTGATGACGCGTGCCAGGATGATGCCAACCACGATTGCCAGGATGCCGATGATAAAAACGCTGAAAGTGATGCGCAGCGCCAACTGGTCGAGCGGGGCGGTGAACTCATTCTTGGCTTCATCCACACCCACACTCCAGTTCAACTGTTTGGTGTTGGCGATGCCTACGATGCGTTCGGTGCCGTTGGAAGGCAGCTTATAAGTGGCATGCCGGACGACGTCCGAGCCGCCGATGATGGCAGCCAGCGGCGAGAGGTTCAGGCTTTGGACCTTGCAGTTGGCCAGGTTTTTGGGGTCTTCGCAGCCGCTGATCATAAAGCGCTGGCCGACCTTAAGCTCAGTTTCGTGCGTGAGCGGGATCAGGCTGTGATAATACCAGGTCGGGTTGGGATGTGAGACCACCACGCCATCCTGGTCAACCAGGAAGGCGTAACCACTGGCACCGGCTTTAAATTGATTGACGATATCGGTGATGGCTTCACCCTTGAGTTTGATGATGGCGACACCGATCGGTTTGCCATCCGCACCCAGGATGGGCGCGGAAAAATAAAAGCCCAACTTTTTACTGGTGCGCCCCACCAGCACATCAATATAGGTCTTGCCCTGCATGGTCTGCAGAAAATAAGCCCGCGTGGCAAAGGTCTGGCCTTCGACGGTTGGGACGCTGGCAAGCTGCTTGGAGATGACCACTTTGCCTTGGGCATCCAGCAGGTAAACATATTCATATTGGGGATTGGTTTGCAGGATACGCTGAAGGGAGGCCGAGACCGAGGCGCGCGTAGCAGGCGATGGATCGGCGGAATTGGTAACCAGGTCGATGATTTCATTATCGCTGCCCAGTTGGGTGGCCGCAATCACGTTATCCAGCATCAACTGGTCCAAGCGTTCGGCCGTGGCGGCCGCCAGTAATTCCAGGTTGCGGTATTCGGAATTTTCAATGGTAACCCGGCTGACGGTCAGGCCGTAAATCGCTGTGATAATGACCGGAATCAGGGATGCCACCAAAAGGGCGGCTCCCATTTTGACCATGATCGGCCAATTCCTGGGATTAAAATAATAAAACATCTTGCCTCCAACCTGTTTGGTGCGATCAGCGCAGTGCTATTGAAAAGGGACTTCGTCTTTTCGTCGTGAAAACCACAAACCATCCCGAAAAGGCAGCAGCATGCTGTCCAGCGCGGGGTGGGTGGCGACGGCTTCGTTATAGGCCTGGATGCCTTTGACCTGGTTGTACTCACTCGGATGCATGACTTTGCCCTGACAGAAGGCGTTATCGGTCAACAAAAAACCGGCCGGGGCTAAATAAGCGACGCTTAGCTCCAGCAGCTGCAGTGCCAGGCCGGGATCCTGGGCAAAATAAACATGTTTCATCACATCCTGGAAAATGACATCATACTGCTGGCCAGCCAGCTGGCCGTGCTGCGGGTCGAGCAGCTCAAAAACATCGCCAGTGATGATTTCAACTTGTTCCTGCACGCCGGCCCGACGCACGAATTCGCGGGCACGTTCAGCGCGGAGCGGGTCGATCTCCAGTGAGGTGATATGGCCCTGCCGCCCCAGCACGCGCGCCAGCCAGATGGCGGAATAGCCGATGGCGGTGCCGATATCGAGCACTTTGCGTGGGCGCGGTTGGCGCAGTGAAATCAGCCCCGCCAGGATTTTCCCTTCCAGTGCGCCAATGATAGGCACCTTTTCGGTCTCTGCGATGGCTTCGATCTCGTGCAGCACTTCTTGAAGTGGGCTGGTGTCTTCCTGCAGTTTTAGGATTTGCAGGGCATACTGTTCCAATAAATCATCAGAAACCTGCGGTACGATCGGCAGGGCGGTTTGCTTCATTCGTTTGTCTCCCAAAAATATTAAATACCGATCAAGCGCTGGCAGGCTTTAGGCCATGATGCGGTCAGCCATCTGTTTGTAAAGTTTGGTGACGGGGTGATCTGGGTAGCGCATCGAAAAGATGCCGGAGGAGGCCAGGGTCATCAGTTCATCGGTGTGCGGCATGACCACGGCTACTTCGCAGTTGTACAGTTTTTCAATGCGTTGTTTAACTTCGGCCATCAGCAGGCTGGGGACTTTGTTGACCATCAAGAGCATTTGGGGCACGCCCAGTTTGCGGGCCACTTCAACGGTGACGCTGGTGCCCTGGTAATCCTGCTGGTCAGGGCGCAAAATCAGGACCAGGGTGTCAGAAATGGCGATCGAAAGCAGGGTCTCTTCATTTAAACCAGGGTGGGTGTCAATGATCAGCATATCGAGCTTGAGATTTTTGATCAGGGATTCGAAGCCGTCATTCAGCAGGCCGACGTCATAGCCTTCTCGCAGCACGCGTGCAATTTCGCCGGCTTTGATGGAGGATGGAATCAGGAAGATTTTGCCCTTGACTGCCGGCCCCAGGCTGGCGGTGACATCGTGAGCGGTTTCTTCGATTTTACATTTGCCCCACAGGTAATCGTTCAGGGAGCGACCCATGTCCTGGTCGTCCAGCCCAAACAGGACATGGATGCCAGGCGATTGAATATCGGTGTCAACCACGCCGACCCGTAAGCCCGCCACAGCACACAGATAGGTGATATTTGCGCTGGTGTTGGATTTTCCGGTACCGCCACGAAATGAATGGACTGAGATGATTTTGGACATACGACTCCCTTTACAATAAAACTTACCTGCTAAAAAATAAATATTAATTAATATGATAATTTGTATCACATATAAGGTCAATTTTACCACTTTAGTATTACAAGAAGATTAGATTTACATCAACAATTCTACACCACTACCACGAAAACCACGAACCACACGAAAGGATATTTACTTAATGTAGCGCGCAGTATTTTATTTTAAGAGTACAATTATTCGTACCAGTACGTAGGGTACGAATTTTTGCATTCATTATTATGGTTGCTCTTCAGATCGCCGGGATGGAGAATTAAATATTGATCTGGCACTTTACTCCAAGCATCTTGTTATTTTTGCTTTCCGGCTCAATTTCCTTGATGGCGGCTATTTTGAATTGGCGGCTGCGCCAGCAGCCAGGTTTCGCAAAACTGGCCCTGATCATGCTGCTGGTTTCGTTGTGGACTTTTGCAGATGGTTTTCAACTTTCAATCATCAGCCTTGAAGCCAAATGGTACTTACACCTGTTCGAGAGCAGCCTGATCTGGCTTTTCAACACCCTGATTGTGCCGTTTATTTGTGAAATTTACCAGTATAAGTGGCTTACCCGGCCGCGTTTCGTTTTGTTATTTTTTATCCCGGGTGTTTTTCAATTATTTGAATGGACCAATCCCTTTCATCACCTGGTCTGGACGGGATACAGCCTCTACCCGGCCAACCCGGATATTCTGATCGTCTCGTATGGACCCCTATTCTATATCGAGTTGATCTATTTGGTCCTGCTGAGCGTGGCCTGCGTTCTTTTGCTTACAAATGAAATGGGACGTTCAAAAGGTTGGAAGCGCCTGACTGCCGGTCTGATGGCGCTCAGCATCTCTGTGCCCTATCTGGCCTATTGGGGATATACGCTGCTCCCAGGCGATATCCTGGGCATCAGCCTGATGCCGATCGGCTATTCCGTTTCCGGTTTGGCGATCTCCTGGGTTGTTTTTGAGGATCTGCAGCGCACTATCCAGGCCCAAACCAGCCTGATGCGTGGAAACATACTGGAGCTGGAGGCGGAGATCAGCAGGCGTAAAGTCCTGGAGAAAAATCTGCTTGATTTTCAGGATTCGCTCGCGCAGCAGATGTCTGATCAGACCCGCAAACTATCCGGGTTGT
>CAZLJB010000148.1:0-7214 GCA_964559195.1 uncultured Anaerolinea sp.
AGATTTCTGCCTGTCTCGTGGGCTCGGAGATGTGTATAAGAGACAGTCCAAAGACGGCATCGCCTGCATAAGGTGTTTGCGCAGCGGGAATCAAGCGGCTGCCCTCCAGGACATAGTGAATATCGTTGGCAGTATAGCGCCCGCCTTCAAAGAAGCAAGGGACAAGACAGATTCCATCAAACGCAGGCAAACCCGCCTCGACCAGTCCCGCGGCGAGCGCATCCACTTCGCCCGGATAGTGCCCGCGCAGGGTCGAGTCACTGCGGCTCACCACGATCAATTTTCGGCCTGTGGCCCGGGCAGCGCGAACCAGTTCGCCGGCGATCTTACGGTTGAGTTCCTGGGCTTCGGGCAACGGTAGACTGCGCGAATTGGTCAGGATGAACATGGATGGTTCGTTATCTGCCAGGGCAGCGCGCAGGGATTCGAAACGCCAATCAGTGATGACCCAGATATCATGCATGGTTTGCGTGCCGGTAGGATCATCATCTAGTGCAACCACACACTGGTTTTCGGCACGAACGTAAGCCGCGATCCCGGCTCCCAATTTATCATCCGGCCAAAGTGGTGGAAGGGAGGCGCGCAATTCTTCAAATTCAATTGATGAGATGTTTTCCATGAGTACCTGAGTTGAAAAATTAAACACGGGCAGGCCGGGTACACTTTATGCTGTTGGCTTCCCCGTGTTATTTATATTAAGCCGGGAGTAAGATGGTTTTCAGATGTTCGATTGCTAAGCGTGGGCTGGAGATAATCGGGATGAGCTGCTGCTCAGTGGGGATAGTTTGGGCAACACGCGCCATCGAGGCTTGGGCCAGGATAATTACATCATTGCGTTTCATCAAATCTCGCAGCACCTGAGCAACAATTTGATCATGCTTTTGCGTATCACCCGAGAAGAGCGCGCTATAGGCACCTTCGCACAGGATTGATTCAACCTGCACGGTTTTTCCCAGGGCTTCTGCGCGCGCATGGACCAGTTCGGTGGTTGGCTTGAGGGTGGTGGGAGCAGTGGCGGCGATCCCAATTCGAACTCCTATGCTGAGAGCCTTGTTGACCATCGGCTCGTCGATTTTCATCACTGGTATACTTACCAGAGGGCGCGAGGCATCCACGCAAGGTGAAATGGATGAACAGGTGCATTGAACTGCGGTTGCGCCAGCGCGTTCCGCCGCGACTACATGGTCGGAGACACGCTGAAAAATAAATGGAGAAAGACCGCCTTGTGCCAGAACAACCTTCAGAAGCATTTCGTCTGCAATGTGAAAGACTTCTACACCTGGCAGCAACTCCTTACAAAGATCATTAAATAATCCAGCCAGCGATGTAACTGTATGAATGAAAGCCAGTTTTTGAGTCATTTGATATTCCTTTATGCCATGGATAAACCAGGAGTTTCGATTGTCTCAACCAGTTGATTCAAGAAGCGCGCTGCGCGGGCTCCGTCCAAAACACGATGATCTACTGAGAGGCTCAGGTTAATTGTTGCAGCGGGCACCAGCTGACCATTTTCAACCAACGCCCGTTCTTTGATTTGTCCAACCGCCAATATTGTTGCCTGAGGGGGATTGAGAATGGCATCGAATGAATCAATGTTATACATGCCCAGGTTGGTAATGGTAAAGATGCCTTCATCAAATTCGCTGGGCAGTAATTTACCCGAACGGGCCCTTTCAGCCAGATCAACCCGTTTTCTGGCAACCTCAACCAATCCAAGTTTATCCGCATCGCGAATCACAGGCACAACAAGTCCATTATTTGTTTCTATCGCAATTCCAATATTAACCTGGCCAAATTTTTTCAATCCGTTGGTTGACCATTGTGCCATAATTTGAGGATGCATGGGCAGGACGCTCGCACAAAAATAAACCAGCAAATCAGTAAAAGTTAGGTGAACATCAAAACGCTTCTCCAGACGGGGAAAAAGGTGCAGACGCAATGCAACCATTTGCCTTGCATCTGCCTCTACATGAAGATAAAAATGAGGGGCTGTGCTAAAGCTCTGTACCATGCGTTCGGCCATGACACGTTGGATTCGGGTAAAAGGTTCCAATTGAACATCTTCATCGGCTGTTTTCGCAACAGCAACCGCCTGTTCTGATTTCTGAGCGGCAAGTTCCACATCCCGGCGGGTGACAGTTCCACCTGGACCGCTGCCCTTGACATGGATTATATCCACGCCCAAATCAGTCGCGACTCGCTGTGCCACCGGAGATATTCGTCCCGGGGTCTGCCCAGGTTCTGCCGTGTTTGATTTCACGAAATCCGACACATTCCAGGCAACAACCCGTCCACCCGGACCGCTCCCGTTGATATCAGCCAGGCCAACACCCATTTTTTGTGCCAGACGGCGCGCGGCAGGACTGGCTTTCACTTTCGCGCTGATAATCGTTGAAGTCGAATCTGTTCCCAAGGGGCTGGCAGAAACTGCCGGGATAATTGAGCCCGCTGAAGCTGCCAAGGAAAGGGCTTGCAGTGTTTCGCCTTCCCTGGTGAGATAACCAATCACTGCGCCAACCGGTAATTCGTCACCGGGTTTCGCGATAATTTTGCCAAGCAGCCCGCTCTCGAGTGATTCGACCTCAACAGTGGTTTTATCGGTTTCGATTTCAAACAAAGGTTCACCCGCTTTGACAGCCTGGCCTTCCTGTTTGAGCCAGTTGACCATTCTACCTGAGTCCATGGTCAGCCCCATGCGGGGCATCACAATCTCACTGGCCATCAGCGCCTCCTCCCATCCATAATGCGATGAACCGCAGCGATGATCTTTTCTTCATCTGGTATGGTGGCAAACTCCAAGACTGGGCTGAACGGGACAGGTACATCCATGGCACCCAGGCGCTCGACGGGCGCATCCAAATAATCGAAAGCCCCATGCGCAATTACTGCCGCAATTTCCGCGGTTGTACCAAAGTGGTTGTAGCCCTCATCCACAATCACTGCCCCACCGGTTTTTGCAACAGACTGGATCAGGGTTTCTTCATCCAATGGAGTAATGGTGCGTGGATCGATCACTTCGGCACTGATCCCTTCAGCGGCCAATCGTTCTGCTGCCGCCAGAGTGGGCTGGATCATACGTGATATCGCAACAAGGGTGACATCCTTCCCCTCGCGTTTGATATCTGCTTTGCCAAACGGGATCAGGTACTCTTCTTCAGGAACAGGGCCTTTTGTCTTGGAATACATGACTTTATCTTCAAAAAACACCACCGGGTTTGGATCGCGCAAAGCGGTTTTCAATAATCCTTTGGCATCATAGGGCGTCGATGGAATTACAACCTTAAGGCCCGGCACGTGCGCAAACCAGGCGTGCCAGCTTTGCGAATGCTGTGCTCCCGAAGACCGTCCGCCTCCCATTGTTGCACGGAAAGTGATGGGAACCTGAACCTGTCCACCGGTCATGTAACGCATTTTAGCCGCCTGGTTGACAATCTGATCCATTACCAGCGTGATGAAATCGCCGAACATGATTTCAGGAACAGGGTGCATCCCGGTCATTGCGGCGCCAACTGCCAGCCCGACAAACCCTTCTTCGCTAAGAGGTGTATCGATGACCCGATCCGCCCCATACTTTTGGAATAATCCCTCGGTGGTTCGAAAGACGCCGCCCCATGCGCCAACATCTTCTCCCAATATAAATATGCGCTCATCACGCGCCATTTCTTCATCCAGGGCTTCCCGGATAGCCTGTGCAAAAGTAAGCTCACGAATAGACATGTTCGGTTACCTCACTAACATTGGGAAATGGATCTTGTCTTGCAACTTCAACAGATGATTGGAGACGTTTGTCTACTTCATCATGAATCAATTCAACTTCCTGTGGGGTCATTACTTTTTGTTCAATTAACTTGTTTTCAAAAAGGATGATTGGATCACGTTTTTTCCAAGAATCGATTTCTTCTTTGGAACGATAAGCTGTTCCAGGTTCGCCAGAATGATGACCGCCATATCGGAATGTGTGGCAGACCAGGGTTGCCGGACCTGCTCCGTTCCGGGCGGCTTCCACCAGTTCATACGTGGCTTGATAGACTGCCAACACATCATTTCCATCCACTTCCACACCGGTCATTCCCATCACACGAGCGCGCGCCACAAGACCCTCGCCAGAGATCAGCTTTTTAGAATTCGTAAACTCTGTATACAGGTTGTCCTCGCAGATATAGATCAATGGCAACTTCCATAAAGCCGCAATATTCGCTGTTTCATACCATAAGCCTTGATTGATCGCACCGTCGCCAAAAAAAGCTACACTAACCCGTCCTTTTCCTTCTCGTTTTGAGGTAAAAGCGCTGCCAGCGGCAATTCCCAAACCACCACCAACAATTCCGTTCGCACCCAAAATACCCAGGGAGACGTCTGCGATGTGCATTTCGCCGCCTTTTCCGCGGCAATAACCTGTCACCTTGCCCATCACTTCTGCCATCATGGGTTCCACACGCCCGCCTTTGGCGATGATGTGACCGTGCCCGCGGTGAGTGCTGGTGATGGTATCGTCTGCCCGCAAGGTCATACAGACACCCACTGCGGTCGCTTCCTGACCATCTGATAAATGCGCCAATCCTGGCATCCAGCCTTTTCGGTAGACATCAAAAACAGTCTCTTCAAAGGCACGGATGGTCAGCATACGCCGGTACATTTCGAGAAGGGTATCCCGCTCTAAATCAAATCCTGTCTTGGGTTTATTTTGAGCCATTAATTATTACTCCGTTTTAGTGATGATAATATTGCGTTTTCTCATTATGAAAAACAGAAAGTTATGCCAAAGCCCATGTCTTGCGGATGAACAATGCGGCCTGTTCGACACCTTTCCTGCCGAGATTTGAGGCTTCTTCCATGCAGATCCACCCATCCCAGCCATGCTGCTTTAAGATGGCGAAAAGTTGTGGATAGGGCGTTATTCCTTTTCCAAGTAATGTGTGGTTTAAAGACCCATAAGTGGAACTGTCAGATGCGTGAACGCTGATAACGCGATCCACGACCGATTCCAACAGAGCAAGCGGTTCCTCTGAAAAAGTGGCTGCATTGCCCGTGTCAAAATTGATCCCAAGCCCGCTATCAGCGCTTCGTCGAACAATTTCAAGAAAAATCTGGGGGGGTTGGGAAAAATCAGTATATTGCCAGGCTCCGGGTTTTGCATGGTTTTCGTAAACCAGGCGAATCCCCGAATCTTTGACTCGTTCTGTCAAAAGGGACAACCCTTCTACCGCCCAATCTATGCCTGCTTGTAGGCCAGTTTCAGGATGGGCCTGCCCCGCCGTGACGCGCACCATTTTTGCGCCCAGCTGGCGAGCCACATCGACTACCTGAACTTCCAATTCCAACTCCTTTGACCGCTGCGTGGCATCCGGATGTGTGAAATCGGGATAGCTGGTAATCATGGCCACATGCATGCCAGCAGATGCGATTTGTTCTCGAATAGTGGCAATCCCGGTTTCTGATTGATCATGGATGAACAAAATACTCAGATCAATTGCGTCCAATCCAAGCTCCGAACCCATCCTGGCCCAGTCACTTATACTCATCCTGCCGTCAATGATTTCAGAGAAAAAAGAAACAGGCAGACAACTAAGTTTCATAATATGGCACCCATCCATTTGCGCATTGCAATTGCTGTATCGCGGGCTGCCGTTTCAGGGTCAGGAAGAGGCAGTAATTCTGCTGAAAGCCAGCCTGCATAACCACAATCCTTGATGGTCTGTAAAATAGCTTGAAAATCAATTAATCCTTTGCCTGGAGACAAGCGGTTATTGTCACCAAGGTGCACATAGAATAATTTTTGTGCATCCATAACCTGGTGATAAGGTGCCGTCCAGGATGATTCTTCTATATTGACATGATAGGTGTCTAGCAAGATGCCAATGGCTGGATGGTTTACATTTTGAAGGAATTCCAGAGTTTGTGAGGCTGTATGGAGCAGGTCAGCTTCATAGCGATTGAGTGGTTCCAGCGCTAAGCGAATCCCGCCTTTGGCGGCACGATCGCCAGCCCGCCGCAAGATATCCGCAAGGACTTTCAGAGACTGCTGTTTGTCATCAACTGCTCTTCCACGAAAACTGCCGATGGTTACTACAGGAGCATCAAGGTCAGATGCCAGATCAATCAGATCGTCCAATCGTTGACGCGCCAGCGCTGCCACGGCAGGGTCGGGGCTTAATAATGTGAGTTTTGCAGCAAATGCCAACCCCCCACTTGCTATCGCTGAAACCTGCAAGTGGTTTTGTGACAAAATTTTCTTTAGAAAAATTCTGTCCAAACCCGCAGGATCGGTGGTTATTAATTCAACGCCGTCGTATCCAAAATGAGAAACTTTGCCAAAGGCATCAGCCATATCGCCATCCAGCAGGGCAACAGGGACCCTGGCTGGCACTTCAGGTGTTTGGATGGCTAGAGAAAGCTTCATTTCAATTTACTCCTAATTGTTTTTCAATTTCGCCTAGAGAGTCATCAATGATATTTAAAATATCATTGATTTGGACGTCACTGCAAACCAGGGGAGGTGCAAGCAAAACCATGTCACCAAATAGGCCATCGATGCTGCCTGTACAGGGGTAAGTTACCAGTCCGCGCTTTAAGGCAGCAATTTCAAATAACCGGCTGGTATGTTGCTTTGCCTCAAACGGCTGTTTGGTGGTTTGATTTTTGACAAGTTCAAAACCAAACATTAACCCTTTGCCGTGTATGTCGCCAATAATTGGATGTGTTTCCATTAAGGAACTCAGGCCGATTAAAGCCTGCTCACCGCGTTGGCGGGAATTTTCAACGAGAGCATGGTCAAGTATATAGTTGATTACCGCCAGGGCTCCCGCACACGAGACTGGGTTTGCATTCAACGTATGCCCGGCCTTAAAAGGAGAATGATTTTTCTCCAAAGTTGCCCAGATTTGATCTCTGGCAATAATGGCAGAAAGGGGGGTATATCCAGCGGTCATACCTTTGGCTGTTGCAATGATGTCGGGTGTAACTCCGTAGTGCTCAATCCCCCACATTTTTCCAGTACGTGCCCAGCCAGTCATGACTTCATCACAAATAAACAAGATATCATAACGGTCACAAATCTCACGGATGGTTTGGAAATATCCTTCCGGCGCGGGATAGCAGCCCAGGGCCGCACCAACTACAGGCTCAGCAATGAAAGCTGCGATATTGTCTGGGCCTTGTTGGCGGATTGTTTTTTCAAGCGCCCGGGCGCACAACAGATTACATTTGGGATAGGT
>CAZLJB010000149.1:0-7197 GCA_964559195.1 uncultured Anaerolinea sp.
ACCCTCGACCTCCTCAATGCCATTGAGGCGCGCTCCCAACTGCGCTATGGGCCCTTAAGCGACGGGTATTCTAATTGATAATTGGCAATCCGTCAATTATCAATTTTGTGGACCTGAGGGGATTCGAACCCCTGGCCTCCTCAGTGCGATTGAGGCGCGCTCCCAACTGCGCTACAGGCCCATCTTTAAGCCTAATTATTCTATCTGAAGCAGTTGGGAATGTCAAGCGAAATTACTTTTGGGAAAAAGCGCTCATCCAGTCCAGGCTGCCCTTGCAGATCGTTTTAAAATTTACTCAAAAAGCATTTTTACATCGTCTTTTGTCAGTGCTTTGAAGAAGCTGGCCTCGGCCGTGATCAGGGTTTTAACCAGCTCGCGTTTTCGTTCCTGCAGCTGCACTATTTTTTCTTCGACCGTGTCGCGCGCGATGATTTTGTAGACGAAAACCGGTTTATCCTGTCCAATGCGGTGGACCCTGTCGCTGGCTTGCATTTCAACTGCCGGGTTCCACCACGGGTCCAGGTGGATGACATAATCGGCGGCCGTCAAGTTCAAGCCCACGCCGCCTGCCTTCAGGCTGATCAAGAAAAATGGATAGGTAGGGTCGTTCTGGAACAAATCCACTTTTGCCTGACGATTGGAGGTTTGCCCGTCAAGATAAACGTATTGAATATTGCGTTGGTCCATCTCGTGGCGCACCAGTTTGAGCATTTCCACAAATTGCGAAAAAATCAGGGCTTTATGATTTTCAGCCTGCAGGGTTTCCAGGGTTTCAAACAGGATTTCCATTTTAGGCGCTTCACCTTTGTAGTTCTTTTCCACCAAGCCAGGATGAATGGCGATTTGCCTTAAACGCAGCAGCCCCTCCAGAATCTTGAAACGGGCATCATTCAGGCCTTCATTCTCGATCAATCCCAGCAGTTCAGCCCGGTAATGATCGCGGGTCTGGCTGTACAACTTTTTCTGGGCACTGTCCATATCGGTGTATAAGATGCGTTCAGTACGGGGCGGTAATTCGGTGGCAACCTGTTCTTTGGTGCGGCGCAGGATGAAAGGGTAAATCAATTTGCGCAAGGTGTTGGCCGATTGTTGATCCTGCCCGTTTTCGATTGGGTTTGCAAATTCACGTTTGAAATAGTCCATGTTACCGAGCAGGCCCGGGTTCAAAAAAGCAAACTGCGACCACAATTCAAAGGTGTTGTTCTCAACCGGTGTGCCGGTCATCACCAGCCGGTGTTCTGCATTGAGGATACGCGCCGCCCTGGCACTTTTTGCGAGCGGATTTTTAATGGATTGTGATTCATCCAGGATGATGTAATGAAACCGGTACTGGCTCAAACTTTCGACGTCTCGCAGCATGGTGCCATAGGTTGTGATAACCACGTCGTAGTTGTTGAAAATGGAGCTGTCTTTGTTACGAGACGTTCCCATGTATTCTACGAAGCGCAGCCCAGGTGTGAACTTGTCAGATTCGCGCTGCCAGTTGGTGATCAGACTTTTGGGGACAACCAGCAGGATGGCTGCCTGGTTTTCTGGCTTTTCACATAGCGATTGGATGTAAGCCAGCACCTGGATGGTTTTGCCAAGCCCCATATCGTCAGCCAGGATGCCGCCAAATTTATATTCGTGCAGGAAATGCAGCCAGTCAAAACCATGTTTCTGGTATGGGCGCAGTTCGCCTGTGAAACCTTGCGGCAGGGGCTGTGCTGTGATTTGTTCAAAATTGCGAAATCGTTCGCGGCGCTGTAGAAAGTCCTGGGGTGCCTCGATTGAAACATCATCTTCGAGCAGCGAGTCAATCAGGGGCAGGTGAAAATCACTGACCCTGTACCCATCCGCGGTTTCGTGGGCAAGATTCCAGAGGTGCTTATATTTTTCAAGCCATTCGGCGGGGATTTGCCCGACCGAGCCATCGGCCAACTTAATATAATGCTCCCCTCGTTTGAGGGCCTTGCGGACATTGAGCAGCGAAATTTGTTGGTCACCGAATTCGACGATTGCTTTCAGATCAAACCAGTCAATACCGGATGAAATGGCGACTCGCAGGCTTGGAACGGCGCGGTTGATCTTGCCCAGCTTAAGGTTTTCTTCGCCGAAGATTTCGTAACCAGATTGGGTCAACTGGGGGATGCTGTGGGCGAGAAAATCAAAAGGATGGGCGTTAGCACGCAGTTCGAAGGTTCCGTATGGGTATTTGCTTTCAGATTTCTTGAGCAGGTAATGGCTTCCGGCCAGCTCATGAAAGCAGGCATCTTCGCGCTCGGTCTGTCGTTGGATGCGAATCAATTCCCATGAATTGGGCACTGTTTCGATTGAGAGATCGGTTTTGTCTTTGCTTGCTGAAAGCTCGTATTCGCCGTACGCGAATCGCAGGTTGGCGCGCAGCTTGTTGTCTTTGCCTTCCTGCAGATAAAGACGTGGGATTGGATCAGCATTGATTTCGCGCCATTGGATTATGTCGCCCAGGATTGGCAGCGTTTCAGCTATCCTGCGCAGGTAATTATCGCGGAAGAAATCTGCCTGTTCTGCGGGTATGACGATTGGGAAAGCTGACTTGTTAAAGCTGTTGCTCAAGTTTGCCAGGCAAAATAGCCTGTCTTCGGTCAGTAACCAGGCTGGAATGCTCCGGATTAAGTCGGACGAATCATTGATGGGGTAAAAAACATCCTCCTGTACCCCGGCTTTAAGGACCAGGTAGCCGTTTTCCTTTGTGAAAAAGAGTTGCAATTCAATTGGTTGTGGTCGAATTTGCACTTTGGTTTTTATGGTTTGTTTGGACTTGCTGGCAATATAAACTGGGATTTGTAATTGTTCCAGCATGACAAAATATGGAGCCAGAGCAGCTATTCCGCTGTAAACACGGAACATCTGCTCCAGAAAGTGCAGCAGGTTTACGGCTTCTGGTGAAAGGTTAATGCAGCCCGCCGGGTTGACCTGTACGTTCAAATATTCGCAATTTTGGATCCAGGTATGATCCGTATCCAATAGATCTTTGACAGACTGCCGATTTCCCGCTTCATAATTCTGCAGCGGTTGCCAGTTTTTCACTTTTATTATGCTGGGAG
Organism: uncultured Anaerolinea sp.; assembly: GCA_964559195.1. Lineage (GTDB taxonomy): Bacteria > Chloroflexota > Anaerolineae > Anaerolineales > Villigracilaceae > UBA5195. Next base: position 3,066 of record CAZLJB010000149.1, read on the forward strand.
TAATAGTGTAGTTGCCTTGAAAATAATACTCTTCCTGATATAACAACAGGCAGGCAGCGTATGGTTGGATATTTACGCCAGCTTTTGAACTGGCCGGCGGAGATTGCTGGAGAGCCCCATCCAGTTGATTCTGCCAATTTTGGCCAGGCAGTTTCCAGGCTGAGGGTGGCAGTGATGACACGAGTTCATCATCAAAATATTTTTGTTCAACCGGAATGGTTTCATCCTTAAGATATGAGCTTACTTCCAGCGCGGCGGCGATCATGTGCTTGCAAAAATTTGTTTCAGAATATGGACAATCGCAGGAAAATTCCAGTTCGTCGGATTCTTGATTTACCGAAATCGCAACGGTATATTCGCCATTGTCCCCATCTACCAGGCACACGACCTGGTAGTCATCCTCAAATTCCACGTCCCAAACCCGGTTTTCCTTGAAATAGTTGCGGCCTCGGATGATTGTTTTTGCATCAGCGAAAAGATGGTATGGAAAATTATCGAGCAGCTTTGGCGTTAATTTTTGCATGCTTTGATTCTAAACTAAAAAACTTTTTTCAGGATAAGATAAGCACCATATTGATTGACTTAGATCAGTTTGGGCCTCTCCGGATTTGCGCTCTTGAATATAATAAAGGCTCAAATTTTGAAAAACAGTTTGAAAAAAGGAATCAATCATGTCATCAAACTTGCCTCTGCGATACGGAACCAACCCTCAGCAAGCCCCAGCCCGTGTTTTTATGAAAAACGGTGCCGATTTACCTATTTCCGTGCTGGCAGGTTCACCAGGCTATATCAATTTATTGGATGCTCTGAATGCCTGGCAGCTTGTTTGCGAGCTTAAACAGGCGACTGGATTGCCCGCCGCAACCTCATTCAAGCACGTCAGCCCCTCTGGCGCAGCAGTTGCTGTTCCGTTGACCGAGACGCTCCAAAAAATCTACTTTGTCGATGACCTCGAGCTTTCAGCGCTGGCCCAGGCTTATGCCCGTGCCCGCGGCGTTGATCGTATGTCATCCTTTGGTGATTTTATTGCCCTGTCTGAACCAGTCGATCTCGCCACTGCCCGGCTGATTGCGCGCGAGGTGTCAGATGGCGTGATTGCCCCTGGTTTTGAACCTGGGGCTTTGGAAATCTTGAAAACCAAAAAAGCGGGTAAATACGCTGTCATCCAGATCGATCCAGCTTACCAACCAGAGCCGCAGGAAACGCGCGAGGTGTTTGGCATTACCTTTGAACAGCATCGCCATGATCGCCTGGTCACACCCGCTGACTTTACAAACATTGTGACATTGAACCGGCAGTTCACACCTGAAGCTCTCCGTGATATGACTGTGGCCTGGATTACCCTGAAATATACCCAATCCAATTCGGTTTGCTACGTAAAAGATGGACAGACCATCGGCGTGGGAGCAGGGCAGCAGTCGCGGGTTCATTGCGCCCGCCTGGCCGGAGCCAAGGCGGACTTGTGGTACCTGCGCCAGCATGCCGCTGTACTCGAACTACCCTTTGTCCCGGGTCTTAAACGTCCTGATCGGGATAATGCCATTGATCAGTTTCTACAGCCCGGCGTGACAGATGCGGAAAAAAACAACTGGAAAAACGTCTTTACCCATGCCCCTCGTCCGATAGCTCCTGCTGATCGGCAGGCCTGGCTCGAGACCCTGTCGGGTGTTACGCTGGGGTCTGACGCTTTCTTTCCCTTCAGGGATAGTATTGATCGTGCTGCTCAAACTGGCGTTCGTTACGTGCTGCAGCCTGGCGGCTCCAACCGCGACGAGGATGTCATTGCGGCTTGCAATCAGTACGGGATGGCAATGGTCTTCAGTGCTGTGCGGTTGTTCCATCATTAATCATCATTTTATCCGGGTAAAAATGATCTACCTGTAATGCTTGAGAGGAGTGTTTCAATGCCAAAAGCAATTTTGTCTGTTCATAACAAAACAGGTCTGCTTGACTTTGCCACCGGTCTGGCTGGCCTGGGTTGGACTCTGCTTGCATCAGGCGGTACAGCCAGGCTGCTGCGTGAAAACGGGCTGGCTGTGACGGAAGTTGCGGATTACAGCGGGTCTCCCGAAATCCTGGGTGGACGTGTCAAGACATTGCACCCGGCCATCCATGCCGGGCTGTTGGCGCGCGCCACGCAGGCGGACCGTCAACAGTTGCTTGAGCTTGGTTGGGATTATATTGACATTGTGGTTGTCAATCTCTACCCCTTTGAAGAGACCATTGCCAAACCGGGTGTCACGTACGCGGAGGTGATCGAGAACATTGATATTGGTGGGGTGACGTTAATCCGTGCAGCCGCAAAGAATCATGAGCGTGTTACCCTGGTCTCCGACCCGGTCGATTATCCGTCTGTGTTGGCTGAACTTCGTTCTGGCGGAATCTCTGCCGAAACGCGCAAAAGAATGGCGGTCAAAGGTTTCGGACGCACCATGCAATACGATCAAGCCATTCATGCTTTCCTGGACCAATAGCTCAAGCGGACCTGGCTGTGGTTTTCAAGTCTCTCCGGGCATTAAGGCTGGATGAGAGTATTATCAATCTGGCTTGACCATCCAGCCAAACAAACCTATCATAACAAGCATTAATTACTGCGCGCCATGGCCTGCCATCGTGCGTGATTATTTTTCTTAAAAAGGGCAAAACATGGATAGTGCAACAATCCCCGCCAATCAGGGCGGGTTGGATCAAAAATGGAAAGTATTGATTTCAGTGATGTTTGGTATTTTTATGATCATCCTGGATTCGACTATTATCAATGTGGCTTTTCCCACCCTGCGTAATGAATTTGGCGCATCCCTGTCTGATGCGCAGTGGGTGCTCAGTATTTATGTCCTTGCACTTGGCATGACTACGCCAATCACCGGCTTTTTGGCTGATCGCTTTGGTATCAAGAATATCTATTTGCTCGGGTTGGGTATCTTTACGTTGGGTTCATTCCTGTGTGGTATTGCCCCCTCGCTTGGGTTGCTGATAGCTGCCCGGGCTCTGCAAGGTATTGGCGGTGGATTGGCTCAACCACTTGGCCCGGCTCAGCTTTACCGAGCTTTTCCTCCAAAGGAACAGGGGACTGCCCTGGGTTTGTTTGGAATTGCGCTGGTGGTTGCTCCCGCTTTGGGTCCCATTTTGGGGGGCTGGCTGGTGGATATTCAGTTATGGCGGGCTATCTTTTTTGTCAATGTGCCGATTGGTATCCTGGGTGTGATCCTTGGCTCGCGTTTCTTGCTGGATTTTCGGGTTGATCGCCATCCAATTTTTGACCCGCTCGGGTTGATCACCGCCGTGCTTGGTTTTGGTTCGCTGCTCTATGCTGCCACCCTGGCGGAAAGCAATGGTTGGACCGGCGCTGGCACGTTGACTGCGCTCAGCATTGGCCTGGTGGCGATCAGTGCATCGGTGGTGGTTGAATTGTATGTTGCAAAAGAACCGATGTTAAACTTGCGCCTGTTTGCCAACCCCACCTTTTTGAAAGCCGGGTTGATCGGTTATGTTGCCACGGTGGCTCTGTTTGGCGCAGAATTTTTAATGCCCATTTATTTGCAGGCATTTCGTGGCCGGACTGCACTCGAGACAGGTTATATTTTGCTGGGTGTGGCGGCCACATCTGCTTTTGCAACACCCTTGGCCGGCTGGTTGTTTGACAAAATTGGCCCGCGTATGTTGATTGTGACCGGTTTTACAATCCTTTGCATCAACACCTGGCAAATGGCGCAAATACAGGCTACCACCCCCATCTCTTATATTGTTTTTCTGCTGGCTTTGCGCGGCCTGGCGATTGGATTAACACTTCAGACCACGTTTACCACTTCTTTGAGCAGTATTCCACTGAATATGCTGCCGCGCGGTTCATCCTTATTAAATAGCACTCGTTTTGTTATACAGGCCATCTCAGTTGCTTTGCTGGCCACTGTCCTGACGGGTTCGCTTTCCGCAGGGGTGAAAGCCCAGCAAGAACAGGCTCAGTCCACACCAGTCGTCTCAACCACTCGTTTTGGTATTTGTGAAACTCCGGGTGTCAAAGCGCAAGACAACTTGCCACCCGGCGTTGCCAAGACGCTGGCAGCTCTGCCGGCCAATGCGGCCCAAGCCGCCAAAGCAAAAATCCAACAGGGCATGCAGCTTGCTTGCAATG